>CASDUB010000264.1 GCA_949283905.1 uncultured Lachnospiraceae bacterium
AAGCACCTTCAGAAATCCCAGCTGAAGCTGCGCCGGTCTTAATTCGTATACGCCGTTAAACGATCTCTTGAAGCTTTCGAGATCTTCATACGGAAGCCCTGCTATAAGGTCAAGATGTATATGGATATTTCCGTATTCTCTGATCTTAATAACATTGGCAGAGAGCTTCTTAAAATCCATCCTTCTGTTTATAGCCTTAAGAGTCTCTTCATTTAACGACTGTACGCCGCACTCGAGCTGTACCTGTCCCGGTCTCATACTGTTTAAAAGCCCGATCTCGCTGTCATTTAATATTTCAGCGCCTGTTTCAAAATGAAAATTAGTTATCCCGTTGTCATTGTCTTTTATAAACTTCCACAGTTCCAATGTGCGTTTCCTGTCGCAGTTGAATGTTCTGTCGACAAATTTGACCTGTGCAGCGTTATTGTCGAGAAAATATTTTAACTCTTTTTTTACAATATCGATATTTCTGAACCTGACGCCTTTTTCAACAGATGAAAGACAATAGCTGCATCCGAAGGGACACCCTCTTGAAGATTCATAATAAAATATTCTGTGCTCAGGCAATTTTACATGTTCATATGCAAACGGAATATCATCCATATTCATGACGGATTCATCAGGATTTGAAAAAATGCCCTCTTCGGTTCTATAGGTTATCCCGGGTATTTCTTTAAGTGAATCTTCAGTTTTGTCCGAATTCCAATAACGGCACAGATTCACAAATATTTTTTCACCTTCGCCCCTCATAACTCCCGTTATGTTAGAGTGCTTTTCCATTATTTCCCGCGCTCTGTAAGTGACTTCGGGACCTCCGAGCCATATCTGAACGCCGCATAAAATATCCGCCAGATCGTCTATGATCTCTTCTATCATCTTCACATTCCAGATATAGACAGAAAACGCTATCACATCAGGCTTTGTCTCATAGATCGCCCTTAAGATATCATCTTCCTGCTGGTTTATGGTGAATTCCAGTATGCCGGTATCAAACCCTTTCGACGCCGCCATAGCTTTAAGCGAATATACCGCCAGATTTGAATGTATATACTTTGAATTAACAGCTGTCAGTTTAATATTCATTTCAGGCTCCTGTTTAAAGCATTCTTAATTTCACAAAAACGCTGTTTTTCAAAAATAAAAAACAGCCATCCTATTGTATCACGATTGAAGCAGA
This sequence comes from uncultured Lachnospiraceae bacterium, assembly GCA_949283905.1. Lineage (GTDB taxonomy): Bacteria > Bacillota > Clostridia > Lachnospirales > Lachnospiraceae > Alectryocaccobium. The sequence continues at coordinate 1,178 of CASDUB010000264.1, forward strand.
CAGGATAGCTGTATTTTTTTATAATTGCGCTTTTTTCAGTTCAAGTTTTTTCATGTTCTTAAATTCAAAGAACGCCATGAAGAAAATGATTACGCCTGTTGTAACATCAGCAACGGGACCGGCATACATTACGCCGTCAACTCCGATGATGGATGTCAGTATGAACATAGCCGGAAGAAGTACTCCGACCTGTTTTACAAGCGCTATGATCATACCTTTAACGGGTTTTCCGATTGCTGCGAAAAATGTATTCGTAACCGGCTGAAGGCTTGCAAGAAATACGAACATAAGGAATACTCTCATGTATTTAGCTCCGTATTCGTAATATTCCGCCGGTTCCGTTCCGTTCGCAAACATTGCGAATATCTGATTCGGGAACAGCTGTGTTACTGCGAAGAATATTACAGAAACGATAACTCCGGCCGTGATGGCTTTCCTGAATGTCCGGCGCACACGCTCATACTTTTGAGCTCCGTAGTTAAAACTGAATATCGGCTGACATCCCTGAGCCGTTCCGATTACGATACCGAATACGATCTGATTTATCTTCATAACGATTCCCGCGCAGGCGATAGGAATAGCCGAACCGTATACGGAAACAGCGCCGTATGCCTTTAAGAGATTGTTTGAAACGATCTGAATGAGCATCATCGCGATCTGATTTACCATCGAAGACGCTCCGAGCATACATATGCGCCACAAATAGTTCAAACGAACGAAAAAGTGCTTCATCTGAAGCTTCACCGTCTTATAGTGCGTCATATATATTATTGTAAGTATCGCCGAAAAGATCTGTCCTATAACAGTCGCGTACGCCGCTCCGGCAATACCCCATTTGATAACCATCGTAAACAGGTAATCAAGGAAAATATTTATGACAGCTCCCGAAAGGTTAAATATCATCGCTTTTGTCGGGCTTCCGTCGGCTCTTACGATATGGCCGCCGCCGACAAATACGATAGTAAAGGGGATTCCTATTCCGGTAATTGCAACATATTCCATTGCATACGGAAGTACGTCGTCAGGAGATCCGAAAGCAATAAGTATAGGCTGAAGAAATATCTCGACAATAAGCATCATAACAATACCGCTTATTATCAGCATCATAAATGCATTTCCGATATAAAAAGGCGCTTTATCTTTTTCGCCCTTTCCCATACTTAAATTAAAGTTTGCCGCTCCGCCTATTCCGAACAGAAGAGCAATCGCCAGGGTTATCAGAGTTACGGGATACGCGATATTTGTGGCAGCATTTCCCAGAGTTCCTACCGCCTGACCGATGAAGAGCTGATCCGCTATGTTGTACATGGATGTTACGAGCATAGCGATAATACTCGGAACAGCAAATTTACGCATTAATTTGCCGACTTCCAGGGTACCAAGTGGATTTTCGTTCATAAAGCCTCCCCCATTGAAACGACTTCAGTATATATTTACACTGTGGTCGACCAATGTATTCCCATGATATATTAATTTAAGCGAGAAAAACCTGTCCGTTGTTTCAAAAAGCCTGAAAAAGATCTTATCTCCCTCCCAGAGATTCAGATCATACACACGGCTTTTATCTACCCAGACAAGTTCTCCTTCTTCACAATCTTTAATTATGCCCGAAAAACTGTCAGAAGTAAACAAGTGCATAAACTCAGTTCCGTACTCATCAGAAACGAAAGTCACTATTCCGCGGTATCTTTTTGAATTCAGCGTAAGCCCGGTTTCTTCCTTAACTTCACGCATAAGGCACTCTTCCGGGCTTTCTCCTTCTTCAAATTTGCCGCCGATCCCCAGCCACTTATCTTTGCTCATGTCATCTTTCTTTTTGACTCTGTGGAGCATAAGATATTTATTGTCTTTTTCTATATAACACAGTGTTGTGTTGAGCATATTCACATTCAAGATGCTACCTCAGATCATTTGTCTGCTTTTTTCATTTTATCTTTATTCATCTGATATACATGCCAGAGTCCTTTCGGAATAAGATCTCTCTCGGGGATCAGTTTGTGCTTGCAGTAAGGACGGATAACGCTTCCGAGTCCTCCTGTTATCAGCACGGTAACCTTCTCTCCGAGTTCTTCCTCGACCCTGTCGATAAGTCCGTCAATCATCGCCGCATTTCCGTACATTACGCCGGAACACATGCTTTCGATCGTATTTTTTCCGAT
>CASDUB010000265.1 GCA_949283905.1 uncultured Lachnospiraceae bacterium
AAAAGAGAGGTGCAAAAACTGTGAGTTTAATTGAACTTAAAGATATTCACAAAAGTTTTTATGGTGTAGAAGTTCTGCACGGCGTAAATTTTGTTTTGCAGCCTGGCACAGTACATGCACTGATGGGAGAAAACGGCGCCGGAAAATCTACATTGATGAAGGTCATAGCGGGTGTGCACGGAGCTGATTCCGGCAAGGTTTTAATGGAAGGAAAAGAAGTTGAGATAACATCGCCGGCAAAAGCCAGAGAGATGGGAATCGCTATGATCCATCAGGAGCTTTCTGCAGAACAGGAAATGTCAGTTGCGGAAAATATTTTTTTGGGACGTGAGCCCGGAAAATTCGGATTTATAGATTACCGCAAGATGTATAAGGACACCAATGATCTTTTAGATGAACTTGGAATACATCTTAACGCAAAATCAAAGATGAAAGAGCTCAGAGTAGCAGATCAGCAGATGGTTGAAATTGCGAAAGCTATTTCTCAGAATGCGAAAGTAGTTATCATGGACGAGCCTACTTCATCTATAACGGATCGTGAGGTTGAAAGTCTTTTCGCTATAATACGCCGGCTGAAAAAGACAGGCGTCGGTATTATTTACATTTCGCATAAAATGGATGAAATATTCCAGATATGTGATGAAATGACAGTTCTTCGCGACGGTAATTATATTAATACATTTAAAGCGGATGAAATTGATGAAAACGGTCTGATCCGAAACATGGTAGGCCGTGATCTGGATACTCAGTTCCCTAAAGTGCATAACAAAATAGGCGAAACTATTCTGGATGTAGAACACTTAAGCAGAGCTAATGAATATGAAGATATCAGTTTCCAGCTTCACAAAGGAGAGATCCTTGGATTTGTAGGACTTGTCGGAGCCGGACGTACAGAGCTTATGAAATCAATATTCGGAATGACAAAACCTGATTCGGGAAAAATTCTTTTGAATGGAAAAGAGGTGCGCTTTAAGAACCCGAAAGAAGCTATAAAGAAAGGAATCGCCTATGTTACCGAGGACAGAAAGGGAGAAGGCCTGGTTCTTCCTATGAGCGTTGAAAATAATATAACGCTGGTGGCATTGGCTGATTTTGATAAAGGCGGTTTTACGCAGAAGAACAAAGAATCGGAAGTGGCGGCGGAACAGATCAAATCATTGGGTATTAAGGTGGCGAGACCGTCAATTCCCGTTAAATCCCTTTCAGGAGGAAATCAGCAAAAGGTTGTTCTTGCTAAATGGATGATATCTAATCCACAGATACTGATTTTTGACGAACCGACCCGAGGTATCGATGTAGGCGCGAAGGCAGAGATTTACAAGATCATGAGTGATTATGTAAGCAAGGGAAATGCAATAATTATGGTTTCTTCTGAAATGCCGGAGGCCATGGGCATGTCAGACAGGATAATTGTTCTGAGCAATCATAAATACAGCGGCGAATTATCGCGCAGCGAGTTTAGTGAAGAAGCTATTGCGCAGATGCAATTTAAGTACATGCAAAAAAAACAAGGTGAGGAGTGAAGATCATGAGCGGAGAAAGTAAACAGAAAACAGTTGCCAGACAGCGAAAGATGACAAAAAAACAGTTTATCGCAACATATGGATCGCTGATAGGCTTGGTTGTTTTGATAATTATTATAACAATAATACGTCCGCGATTTTTAGGCGCGGCAAATATTAGAAACGTATTCAGAAATGCGTCGATCAACGGACTTCTGGCCGTAGGAATGACGTTCGTAGTATTGACCGGAGGAATCGATCTTTCTGTTGGCGCGATCATGGGATGCGCAGGAATGTATTCGGCTTATTTCGCCCAGGCTGTTCTGGGATATCCTGTTATAGTTGCTGTGCTGATAGGACTTGTGGTAGGACTTGCGTTCGGACTGTTCAACGGTTTTTGTATTGCATATCTGAAGGTACCTGCTTTCGTAGGAACGCTTGGCGCGATGAGTATTGCGGACGGACTGAAATTCCTTTTGACGGACGCAAAACCGATACCGAATCTCAACGAGGGATTTGAGTTTATAGGAGGCGGAAGTATAGGACCGATACCTGTCCCGTGTATCATAATGATAATAGTGCTGATCATATGTTTCATATTGCTGTATAAAACACGGTACGGCAGATATGTATTTGCAGTAGGCGGCAACCAGAACGCGGCTCACGTATCGGGAATTAATACAAAGAAGATCATCTTTTCTGTATATATCCTGGCCGGCGTGCTTTCGGCTTTGGCAGGAATCATAATGACGGCGCGTGTAACATCGGGTGTTACATCAACAGGTGACGGATATGAGACGGACGCCATTGCGATGGTTGTTATCGGCGGAACCAGCCTTGCCGGAGGTAAAGGACGTCTCTGGGGTACTATAGTCGGTATTATGATCATGCAGGTATTGTCTACAGGTCTTGATATGCTTGGAGTTAATACATATTATCAGATGCTTGTTAAGGGCTTCGTTGTTATCGGCGCGGTTATGCTCGACAGCCTTAGCTCAGATTGATATACGGATCAACGGTAACATGTTCATTTATTCTCGTATGGGAAGATTATGATAAATGACTAAGGAGGAATGAAGGATGAAAAAGAAAACTATGATGAAGGCATTTGCAGTTTTGATGACAGCAGCTATGGCATTCGGACTTACTGCATGCAGCAGCGGCGATGGAGGATCGGATACTTCAGAACCGGCATCAGCAGAATCCACAGCTCAGGAGTCTACGGCTCAGGATTCAACAGCCGAAGAGTCAGGCGGAGCTTCCGGCGGAGCAGAAGGACTTAAGATCGGAGCAACGTACTATACTCTTCAGACAGAGTTCTGTATGAGAATGGACAACGAGGCTAAGAAGTGGGCAGAAGAAAACGGCGTTGCTTATACATCTTATGATGGAAACAACGATGCCGCAAAACAGCTTGAGCAGGTAGAAACAATGATCGCTGACGGCGTTGACGCGATAATCCTTAACCCGCAGGACGCTGACGCATGTTCAGCTTGTGTAGACGCAGCTGTTGAAGCAGGAATTCCAATCGTAGGCGTTAACACAATGGTAAACAATGATCAGCTTACGGCTTATGTAGGATCGGAAGATGTAAGCGCAGGTGAAGAGATCATGCAGTACATGATCGACTACATGGGAAGCGATGATTTCAATATCGTAGTTATCGAAGGACCTATGGGACAGTCAGCTCAGCTTCAGAGATATGAAGGAATAACAAATATCCTTGCTGATTATCCGAACATTGAGATACTTGCAATTGATACAGCTAACTGGTCACGTTCAGAAGCTATGACACTTATGGAAACATGGCTTACAACATACGGCGAAGATATTGACGCAGTTGTATCTGAAAATGACGAGATGGCTCTCGGTGCAAGAGAAGCTATTAAAGCTCAGGGTCTTGATATTCCATGTATCGGTATCGACGGTATCACAGACGCTGTAGCTGCAGTAGAGAGCGGCGACATGATTGCCAGTGACTTCCAGAACGCTGAAGGTCAGATCAGAGGAGCGCTTGATACAGCTGTTAAATGTGTAAATGGTGAAGACTACGAAAAAGAAGTATGGATTCCGTTTGAAATGATCACACCTGACAACTATGCTGATTATCAGGGAAGATATTGATGAGTCAAGGGACTAATGGACACAAATCGGATGTTCACATACGATTTTGTGTCTATGAGGACCGCAAAAACATGAGGATGTAATCATTTTTCACAGAAAAATGCATGGAATCCGAATGTTTTTAGTGATTTTGAGAGTGCAAAGCACGTAAAAATCACGGCTGACTCATAGAAAGACCCATTCCATCGGAAATTCACGATGTAAATAAATTTGCATCAGATTTTCAGCTTGTTATACAAGCGCTTGCCGCAAGAAACAGCAAAAAAGATTTTTATAATTTATTATCTGGCAATGAAC
>CASDUB010000266.1 GCA_949283905.1 uncultured Lachnospiraceae bacterium
AGATGTCTTGACGTTGCCGGAGGACGAACGGGAACAAAAACGGCAGTCCTCCAGGATTTTACAAAGTCCACAAAACATAACGGATGCACCGTGAATCCCGAATACGGCAGACAGGAAGTTTTAAGAGAATATCCCGAGGCGTCAGAAAGCAAAAAAGTAGTTATAGTAGGAGGCGGCCCCGCGGGAATGCAGGCTGCCATAAGGGCGGCTCAAAGAGGCCATAAAGTAATGCTTATTGAAAAGAGCTCAAAGCTCGGAGGCCAGCTGTTCTACGCCGATTACGTCTGGTTTAAGCAGGATATGAAGAAGTACCGCGACTGGCTGATAAGGATGACTGAAAGATCGGGAGTTGAAATCCGACTAAATACGGAAGCAACGCCGTCTCTTGTAGATAAACTTGACGCCGACGCCGTTATTGTAGCGGTCGGTGCAGATCCGTTTATACCTCCTGTAAAAGGCGCTGACGGAAAGAATGTCAAAACGGCTCTCGAAATTTTTGAAGACTGTTCATGTCTCGGGCAAAAAGTCGTTGTGGTCGGAGGAGGACTCGTCGGATGCGAGACTGCGCTTCATCTGTCTAAAAACAATAAAAAGGTCACTGTTATTGAAATAAAGGATGAGCTTGCTCCCGACGGATATTTCAGCGAGAGGCTTCATACGATAGATCATATGGAAAATGATGAGAATATCACAGCCATGACAGGTACGAAGTGCCTCGAGATCGCAGACGGATATGTGCTTGCGGAACAAAATGATAAAACGATAAAGCTTGAATGCGACAGCGTTGTTATCGCCTCAGGCATGAGGGCGCGAACTGATCTTGCAGACAGTTTTAAGGGGACTGCGTTTGATGTTATACCTGTAGGAGACTGTGTACGTGCTTCAAACTTAAGAGAAGCGACATGGACAGGGTATAACGCCGCTACGATAATCTGAAAATATTTTTAATATCGCAAAAACATGAAAATGTATGTTATCATATGTATGAATCAAGTGAAAAATGGACACAAATATATATAATATGTCCTTTAAAATATTACTTGAAATGAGGATGACAGCATGCAGATAAGACACTTGCAGTATTTTGCGGAAATAATAAAAGACGGATCCATAAGCAAAGCGGCTAAAAAACTATTTATTTCTCCTCAGGCGTTATCGTCTATAATAGCAAGTCTTGAAGGAGAACTCGGATATCCCATACTTGTGAGGACGAGTCATGGAGTAAGTCCTACCGAAGGCGGAGAAAAGATATATAATGATCTTCAGACGATATTTCCTCTTGTTGAGAGCTGGATGGAATACGATTACGAAGATTCCGTCGTATCTATCGACCTGTATGTTTCGCTTGCGATGGCGGCTTCCATGAGCCGTTTTCTCGTAAAACTTGAGAAAGAGCATCCCGAGATATCGGTATCACTGCATTCAGAAAGAGGAAAGGGAATACTTGAAAAAGTACTTAAAAATCCTCATTCGATGGCCATATGCTCACTTATAGACGAGATGTATGAGAAGCATACAAAGGCTCTTGAAGAAAAGAATTATCATATGATAAAACTTTCTGACGACTCTTTCGGAATAGTGCTCGGAGCTAATTATTTTCCGGAAAAAACGGGAAGTCTTTCGCTTGCTGAGTGCAAAGATATGAGCTTTGTCTATTCTTCCGACTCAAATGATATCATCAGTAAAAAATATCTGAAGTATTTCGGCAATCATCTTAAATCAAAGGTTGAAAATCATGCGAGCATACTCTGTATGGTGGCTTTGAATCAGGGAACCATATTCCTGCCGGAAAAAGCGGTAAAATGCGAGCCTATGTATCAGACGGGCATGATCCGCGTGCTTCCGATCAATGAAAGAAAGGAAAAGACGACTCATTATCTGCTTGCGATGAAGGATGAATTTCTGAGTGAAAAAGAGCAGTGTCTTAAGAAAATGCTGTACGAATATTATTCGTCAGATGAGTGGTATAAATGAAGCAAATAAACAGCAAAAGCATCAATTACATTCAGGCAATCTGATTGACAGATGCCTTAAATAGTGATATATTCAAAGACAAATATGATAATAACTCATATTGATAGAGGTTGCGCGGTTCATCAGTATATTAACGTATGCGTCAGGAGCAGATGATGTTAATAGAAAGGGGACAGCGCCGAAAGAGCGGATACCTGAATATCCGTATCTTGGGCATAAGTTTA
>CASDUB010000267.1 GCA_949283905.1 uncultured Lachnospiraceae bacterium
CTGCCGCAGGCGAGATGAAAGAGCGTATAAGAAAATCCCTTGAAAAATTCATTGCGGATGATCCTGAAAACGAACGTCTGAGAAAACAGGCGGTGCTGATACACAACGCGCATATAAGTACGATTCATGGCTTTTGTTCCGACATTATAAAGAATTATTTTTATTATACGGATATAGATCCCATCTTTCGCATAATGGATGAGGGCGAAAGCAGGATAATGCAGTCTGATTGTATGCATGAGATCTTCGAAGAGGCTTTTGAAAACGGCGACAGAGATGTTCTTGAGTTCGCTCTTTCTTACGGAAGCGGTAAGAATACAAAAAATCTTGAAGATGAACTTCTGGAAATTTATAAAAAGATAATCGCCGAACCTTGGCCGGACGAATGGCTGAAACAGGCAAAGGAAAGATGGACTTATGATCCCGATGAAGATTTCGGGAGTTCGGAACTTATACAAAAATGCATCGAACTGGTAAAAACAAACTTAAACGGAGCGAAGCTGTATGCTCAGAAAAATCTCGAAATGGCAGAAAACGGCCTTGAGAGATATATTCCGGTTATGGAAGCGGATCTGAAGCTTATAGAAGAACTGCTGTCAAATAATACCTTTGAAGAACTTAAGAACAGTTTTGACAATATTAAATTTGAGGCGAAGCCGCGAAAAAATAAAAACATAATCGAAGACGAAGAAGCTGTCGGAAAACTTTTTGCCCGCCGTGAAGTGTTAAAGAGTCTTATAAACAAAAAGACGAAAGAAAAATATATGAATACTTCATTAAAAGAAATAGAGGAAGAAGTCAAGGGGTGCTCGGGGTATATTTATACGCTGTGCGGGATTCTGGAGTCTTTTATGAAGCGCTTTTCCGAAAGAAAAAGGAAAAGTAATCTGATGGATTACAGTGATCTTGAACATTTTGCCCTTGATATCCTTGTAAAGAGAAATGAAGACGGCACAAAGTCGCGTACTGACGCCGCCAGGGAAATAGCAGCGGGATTCGATCAGATAATCACGGATGAATATCAGGACAGCAACGATATTCAGGAGATGATACTAAGCTGTGTTTCCGGTAACGAAGAGGGCATAAACAATCGGTTTATGGTCGGCGATATCAAACAGTCGATTTACGGTTTCAGAAATGCGCGTCCGGAGATCTTTACGGGTAAATACAAAGAATACAGCTCGGATTCTGAAAAAAGCGAAGTGATAAATCTTTCGCGAAATTATCGGAGCAGAAGACAGGTTGTCGATACGGTCAATCTTTTCTTTAAGAAGATGATGTCGGAGAAATTCGGCGGAGCAGAATACGATGAAAACCAACAGCTCAACTGCGGAGCGTCATTTCCCGAGCAGGAGGATGAAAGTATCTATAACACGGAGCTTCTTATACTTGACAGAAAAGATCCGGATATAGAAAACAGCAAAAATAAAATAGAAGCTATAGAGGCAGAGGCTTCTATGGCGGCGCAGAAAATAATCGAATTAAAAAAAGGATTCAAAGTCTGGGATCGCGACAAAGAAGAGTATAGAGAATTCAGATACAGCGACTGTGCTATTCTTGTAAGATCTACTTCGGATTATTTTGAGATATTTTCAAGAGTGCTGCAGAACAGGGATATACCGGTGACGGCAGAATCAAGAACAGGATATTTTTCTAAAGTTGAAGTTCAGGTATTGCTTAATTTCCTTCGGATTCTTGACAATCCGCTGCAGGATATTCCCCTTGCGTCTGTTTTAATGTCGCAGATCGCAGGACTTACGTCCGAAGACATGGCATCTGTCAGGATTTACACTGCGGACGGCAGCTTATATCAGGCGTGCCTTAAATATATGGAATCCGACAGAGATGACGGCGTATGCAGAAAATTAAAAAGATTTTTTGAGAATTATGGATATCTGCGAAAAAAAGCCGCATATTCATCGGTGAGCGGAATTATAGCGGATATTTTCAGGACTACCGGTTATCGTACTTATACAGCAGCCATGCCGGGCGGAACACAGAGATCTGCAAATCTCGACATCCTTATGCAGAAGGCTGACGATTACGAAAAGACAAGCTATAAGGGACTTTTTAACTTTATAAGATATATTGAGGAACTTAAGAAAGGTTCTGAAGATTTCGGAGAAGCTTCTGTTTTTACCGAAAATACGGACGCTGTCAGGCTGATGACGATTCACAAGAGCAAGGGCCTTGAATTTCCTGTTGTATTCTTAAGCGGCATAGGAAAGAAATTTAATTTCAAGGATACGCAGAAAAATATCCTCGTACATAAAGAACTCGGATTCGGAATTGACTGGGTTGATTTTGAAAAAGGAAAGAAAAAGAAAAGCTTTTACAAAAAACTTGTCGGAAGTTCAATTAAAAATGACAGTCTCAGTGAAGAACTCAGAGTTCTCTATGTCGCCATGACAAGAGCAAAGGAAAAACTGATTATAACTCATATGTCGGCGGACCTTGAAAAAGAAATAGAAAAATCTCTTGCCGACTCAGATCTTTGGAGAGAAAAAGCCTCTGAAGCGGCTCTGTTATCGGCTGACGGATTCAGCAGATGGATATTGCCGGCTTTGACTGAGTATTCATGTTTTGAGAATGTTTTAAATTGGGCGAAAAACGGCAATGAGGTTAACGATTCATACAGAGGAGCAAAGGCATGTGATTTTATAGACATAAGTATCGTAAGCGTTGATAAACTTATTCGCGGTGAAGCTGAAGAAATAAGAAGGATAAATGAAAACCTGTCATATATTCCGACGCGCGATAACGCCCGTGTATATGACGTGTCCGTCAACGAAAAACTTGCCGAGATATTCGGATTTGAATACGCATATAAAGCCGCGGTATCCACGCCGGAAAAAGTGAGCGTATCGGAATTAAAAAAGAGAAAATACGAGGAAGATGATCAGGAAACGTTGGATCTTGAAAATGAAGAAAAGCTGATCTCTCCTTATGTTCCGGAATTTATAAGCAGCAAAGAAAGCAGGCTTTCAGGCGCGGCAAAGGGAACGGCGTATCATTTGTTCTGGAAATATCTTGACTACGGCATGCTGCCTGATCCGATACAGGAGGCGGGAGAAAAAGAGCTTTATGCAGCGCTTCTCAATATGAGGGAAGATTTTGTAAAGAGACATTATCTGACACGGGAAGAGGCTGACAGTATATACTTAAAAGATATGACGGCTTTTCTTAAGTCGGAGATCGGACAGCGTATGCAAAAAGCGGCTGTTGAAAACAGACTATTCCGTGAACGTGCCTTTACCATGAGTTTCCCGGCAGACCGGTTAAATGAAGATTGGAGCCCCGTGGAAGATGTTCTGGTACAGGGTATAATCGATGCGTACTTTATTGAAGATGGAGAAATAGTTCTCGTTGATTATAAAACTGATCATTTTGCGGGAGAAGATGAACTTATCAGCAGATATCATAAACAGTTATCTATTTATAGAGAAGTATTATCAAAAAGTATAGAAAAAAAAGTAAAAGAAATTATGATATATTCGACTGAACTGCAAAATTGTGTTAAAATAACAGAGACTGAATAGATATATAACAGGATTTCAAAAGAGTAAGACACAGAGAAATTTTGCTGTTTATCTATCAATAAACATACAGGAGACAGACAATATGTATTCAGAAGAGATGTACGGATACGGAGCTCAGAGCTCTGTTATACGTGAGATATTTGCGTATGGTATGGCGCGTAAAGAGGAGATCGGCGCCGATAATGTATTTGATTTTTCGATAGGAAATCCGTCAGTGGAACCTCCTAAAGAAGTTACGGAAGCTTTTATTGAACTTCTCAATACGAAAGCGCCCCTTGAACTTCACGGATATACTCCGGGACCCGGGGATATGTCGGTTCGTGAAGCTATCGCGGAGGATCTGAACAAACGATACGGAACTTCATTTAAAGGGACAAACTTTTATATGACATGCGGCGCTGCCGCAGCGCTTAAGATAACTCTTACGGCGCTTTTTGAAGATGGAGACGAAGCGCTGACGCTTACTCCGTTCTTCCCGGAATATACGGTATTCGCCAAGACAGCCGGTTATAAATTTATTCCGGTAAAATCAGACGCTGATACTTTCCAGCCTGATATAAATAACCTTGAGGCTGCCATAACAGATAAAACAAAATGCATTATATTAAATTCTCCGAATAACCCTTCGGGAGTTATTTATACGGAAGACAGCATAAAAAAGGTAGCCGGACTTCTTGAGAAAAAAGAAAAAGAATACGGCCATCCTATATTTATTATTTCGGATGAACCGTACAGAGAGCTTACTTACGGAACCGAAGTTCCGTTTATAACAAAATACTACGCGAACACGATAGTATGCTATTCATACAGCAAATCATTTTCGCTTCCGGGAGAGCGTATCGGTTATATATGCGTTCCGGATGAAGTGGCTGAAAGCAAAATGATCTACGCCGCAGTATGCGGAGCGGGAAGAGCGCTCGGATATGTATGCGCTCCGAGCATGCTTCAGAAAGTTGTTGAAAAATGCGTAAGCTCGAGACCTGCTCTTGATACATACAAAAAGAACAGGGATCTTCTCTACAATGCGCTTTCCGAGTACGGATACAAATGCATTTATCCGGACGGAGCCTTTTACCTCTGTGTAAAAGCCCTTGAAGAAGACGCGGAGGCTTTTGCCGAAAAAGCAAAAAAATACGAACTTCTCGTTGTACCGGGAGACAGTTTCAGCGCGCCGGGATATGTAAGGGTTTCTTATTGTGTAAGTACTGAGATGATCGAAAGATCATTACCTGCATTTAAAAAACTTATAGAAAACTACAAATGACATTAATTGGAGAGGTTACATAAAATGATTAACGATAAAAAAGTTTTGTTTTCGGGAATGCAGGCAACAGGAAATCTTACTCTTGGAAACTATCTCGGAGCATTAAAAAACTGGATAACACTCAGCGATGAATATGAATGCTTCTACAGTGTGGTAGACATGCATTCGATAACTGTAAGACAGGATCCGGCTACATTAAGGAAAAGAGCGAGAAATCTCCTCACTCTTTATATATCCGCAGGTCTTGATCCTGAAAAGAACTGTATTTATTATCAGTCCCATGTATCGGGACATGCAGAGCTTGCCTGGATACTGAACTGCTTTACTTATATGGGAGAGCTTAACAGAATGACGCAGTTTAAAGATAAAGCCGCGAAACACGCCGATAATATAAACGCAGGACTTTTCACATATCCTGTGCTTATGGCGGCGGATATCCTGCTTTATCAGACAGATGTGGTTCCTGTCGGTATCGACCAGATGCAGCATCTTGAACTGACAAGAAACATAGCGGAAAGATTTAACAATATTTACGGTGATGTATTTACGGTGCCCGAAGCTTATATCGGAAAAGTCGGAGCTAAGATCATGAGTCTTCAGGATCCGACAAAGAAAATGTCTAAATCCGATGAAAATCCGAACGGAAGCATCTATCTCATGGACGATGCAGATACGGTAATGCGCAAATGCAAGAGAGCCGTTACAGATTCTGAAGGATGCATCAGATATACCGACGAACAGCCGGGTCTTAAGAACCTTATAAATATTTACTGCGCATGCAGCGGAAAAACGGCTGACGAAGCCGTAAAAGAATTTGAAGGCCAGGGCTACGGAGTATTTAAAGAGGCTGTGGGCGAGTCGGTAAACGCTATTCTTCAGCCGCTTCAGGCTAAGATGAAAGAGCTTGAAAAAGAAAAAGGCTATATTGATAAGATCATCAAGGAAAATGCCGAGAAAGCTCAGTATTACGCAAACAAAACGCTGCGTAAAGTACAGAAGAAAGTAGGTTTCCCCGAGAGACCGAGAATCTGAAATATGAACAATAAACTAAAAGCATATATAGATGTATTAGAGGCAAATGATCTGATCAAAGATATCAAATGCGGCGGATTTGAAGATACGTTGATCAAACAGATAACATACGATTCAAAAGCCGTAAAAAGCGGATGTCTTTTCGCATGCAAAGGCGCGGCTTTTAAGAAACAGTATCTTGAAGACGCTGTGAAAAACGGCGCTGTATGTTATGTGAGTGAAATCGATTATGAGATCGAAAATGCGGCGGCGATCATTGTAAATGACATAAGAAGGGCCATGCCTTATATAGCTCAGCTGCATTACGATATTCCTGATGATTTTTACTGCATAGGCATAACCGGAACAAAAGGAAAGACGACAACGGCTTATTATCTTAAAGCCGTATTCGACGAATACATGGCTGAAATTGAGAAGCCGGAAGTCGGTTTTATGACTACCGTCGAGACATACGACGGAAAAGAACGCATAAGCAGCGGTATAACGACTCCCGAATCATTCGAGATTTACAGGCATTTCAGAAATGCTTATGATTCCGGCATCAGACATATGATAATGGAGTTTTCAAGTCAGGCTCTAAAGTACAGGCGTGTTCAGGGAATAGAGTTGGAAACGGCGATCTTTCTGAATATATCGGAAGACCATATAAGTCCCATCGAACATCCTGATTTTAATGATTACTTCGAGTCAAAACTTAAGATTTTCTCCCAGTGCAAAAAAGCCATTATATGTGCCGATTCAATGCATTTTGGAAAGATAAGAAAAGCTGCGGAAAATGCTTCCGAGATCATAACTTTCGGTATCGACAACGAAGCCGATATCAAAGCTTACGATATAAGATCTCTGGGCGACAGGACTGCTTTCTCGGTTGATATCGCCGGAGAAAAAGACGAATTTGTACTCAATATGAGGGGCAAGTTCAATATTGAAAACGCCCTTGCGGCGATAGCCGTCGCAAAACATTTTAATATTCCGATGGAAGACGTGAAAACAGCCCTCGGAAGAGTTTCTGTTCCGGGAAGGGTGGAGGAATACCACAGCAAAGACGAAAAAGTGCATGCGATAGTCGATTATGCGCACAACGGCTTCAGTTTCAGAAGTATTATAGGCACCGCAAAAGAATGCTGGCCGGGAAGCCGCATAGTTACTGTTTTCGGATGTCCCGGAGGAAAAGCATTAAACAGAAGAAAAGATATGGGAACGGCAGCAGGAGAAATGAGCGATTATATTTATCTTACGGCCGACGATCCCGCAAAAGAAAAGATTGAGGATATCTGTGCGGATATAGGAACCTACATCGATGTTACGGGCTGCAAATATTCGGTTATTTCGGACAGGGTTGAAGCAATCAAAACAGCAATAATGAAATCAGATATTCCGACTGTAGTGCTCGTTCTTGGAAAAGGATGCGAAAAAGCACAAAAAACAGCAAATGGAATAGAACCTTATGTTTCCGATGCGTCTGCAGTTAAGGAAGCGTTAAGAGAATATAATGATACCAGGGGCAAAAGATCTGAGCCCACATGAGCTTGCTCATAAGTTTGGGGTTTGCCCTAAATATCAACATTAATAAATATGCGAGGTGAAGAGTATGATAAAAGTTCTTATTGCGACTTCAGAATGTGTTCCTTTTATAAAAACAGGAGGTCTGGCAGACGTTGCGGGTGCGCTTCCGAAATACTGCGACAAAGAGAAATATGATATCCGAGTTGTGCTTCCGAAATACGAATGTTTAAAACCGCAGTATAAAGATTCTCTTAGATATATAAAATATTTTTACATCAACATGGAAGGCAGAGACCAGTATGTCGGTCTTTTTGAAGCTGAACATGACGGCGTAAAATTTTATTTTATAGATAATGAAGAGCATTTCAGCGGAGATAAACCGTATTCGGGAATGCCTTGGGATCTCGGAAAATTTACTTTTTTCTGTAAAGCGACGCTTTCGATGCTTCCGGAAATTCAGTTTAAGCCTGATATCATTCACTGCAACGACTGGGAGACAGCGCTTATTCCGGCTTTCCTTCCGGGATACAAGGCTCAGTTCAGATTCTACAGTGAAATGAAGACTATTATGACGATTCATAATCTCAAATTCCAGGGAATATGGAATATCGATGATGTAAGAAGAATTACAGGTCTTGACAGCTGGTACTTTGAATACGATAAGCTCGAGTTCTACGGCATGTCAAACTTCTTAAAGGGCGGAATCGCCTTTGCCGACAGAGTTACGACGGTAAGTAAAACATATGCCGACGAGATATGTACGGAGCAGTACGGCGAGGGTCTGAATCCTCTTCTGTGCTTCAGACGCAACGACCTCAAAGGTATCGTAAACGGAATAGACTACAGCATCTATAATCCTGAAACGGATCCTAACATCTACGAAAATTACAATATCGATACAGTTATAGAAAAGAAACTTGTCAACAAATTAAAACTTCAGGAAGAACTCGGACTTGAAGTAAATCCTGATAAGCTTCTTCTCGGCGTTGTTTCAAGGCTTACCGATCAGAAAGGCTTTGATCTTGTGCGCGACACTTTAAACGATATCGTACATGACTGCATACAGGTTGTAGTCATCGGAACAGGCGAGAAACAGTATGAAGATCTCTTCAGATATTTTGCTGAAGTTTATAAGCAGAGTGTTTCGGCAAACATTTGTTATGCGGAAGCTCTTGCTCAGAAGGTATACGCGGGATGCGACGGATTTATTATGCCGTCAAGATTCGAACCCTGCGGTTTGAGCCAGATGATGAGTATGCGTTACGGAACGCTTCCTATCGTAAGAAGGACAGGCGGTCTTGCCGATACTGTAGTAGGATATGAGCAGGATCCTGACAATGCTACCGGCTTTGCATTTGATTATTATAATGCGGAAGATTTCCTTCAGACTGTAAGAGACGCCGATCGTCTTCACAGAGAGGACAGAGGAAAATGGAATGAAATGGTTAAGAGAGCTATGTCGAAAGACTTCTCATGGAGCGCTTCCGCTAAAGAGTATACTGATTTATACAGCGAGCTTGCAGGAAAATAAGTTTATTATGAGTCAGCTGTGATTAAGCATATTGACATTGACTGCTGAAATGTGATATATAATAATCACATTTCAGTAAGCGTGTCGCTTATCATTCCCACATAAAACATAAAAATTATATTAATGGAGGTTTGCATGGCAAACGAAAATGATAAAAAGGCCGCTCTCGAAGCGGCTTTAGGACAGATTGAGAAACAGTTTGGTAAAGGCGCAGTCATGAAACTTGGCGATGAAAGCCACAACATGAATGTTGAGGGCATTCCTACAGGATCTCTGAGTCTTGATATAGCCCTCGGACTCGGCGGAGTTCCTAAGGGAAGAATCGTTGAGATTTACGGACCTGAATCATCAGGTAAAACAACTGTTGCGCTTCATATGGTTGC
>CASDUB010000268.1 GCA_949283905.1 uncultured Lachnospiraceae bacterium
AAATGAGCTTACGGCAGTCGTAACTGTATGAGCCCAGCAATATACGCCTCTTCCCACTCTTACGCCGATACTGTAAAAATAATTGTTTCGCTCATCCTCCCAGTAACTAAGTCCGAAGGGCAAAGTTATCACTATTGACATCGCCAGCAGAAAAGCGCCTATGCCACCCCTCACTTTTACCAGATAATATATCGACGCAGTAAATCCCGACGACTGTATCTCCGGCCAAATGCTTACTAAAAGCAATAAAAAAATGATTAATGTAGAAATATAAAATCTTTTTGATAAAAACATCCGCTTAAAATCGACTTTAAGCATTCTGAAAAACGTCATATCAAATACTCCCGAAAATCGCTCATGTAAGTAAAGAGAAGCTTCCTAACTAACCCTGTTATTTAGGCTGTCAGGAAGCTTCTCCTTTTATAATCAATAAGTTATCCTGCAATACGCGCCGCAATATTTATATTACTGATTTTTTATTATGGTGTCTTACGGACACCATCTTATACACTGAGCAAGCGTCACTCCGCTGCCAATACTTACGTCAACTTCAGCTCTTACTCTGTAATAACTATTAAAATATGCCATTCCGCTCGGATATGACTGTACCTGGCTTCCTATAGCATTAAACGTAAATAAATTAGAATACACCCCATCCATATTGCTTGCTAATCTCGTTCTGGCATAGAAAGTACCGCCATACATAAAAACATTACTTGTTGTTCCTCCATAAGACGATAATGTTGTAATATAAGCATTATAATCACCATCATTAGGTTTTAAAGCCTTTTCAGATGAATTTCCTTTTAATCCGCTATATACAAAAAAGAATTTAGAATGTTGATTTAAATCATCAGCATAGACAAATGAAGCTGATAAAATTGTAAATGCCATTATAACTGCAATGACTCTGATTATTCTTTTCATGTGATTCCTCCTTTCGTCATTTAATATAAGCACGTATTGCATTTTGATTAACCTACGATTTCCATTCCTGTTACTGCATTTACATACATATACATATCAAATGCAGTCTGTTCATCATAACGAACTTCCCAGGCAAATTCCCACGCCGGTATCATATCATACTCCCACTGACCAACCTCATTTGTTGAAATCGGGAAGGGATAATAAATAAGCTTCATATGGTCTATTACCATTTCATCGGTAATCGTCAATTCAAATTTTGTCTGAAGCGTACTTATAATTTCTTCTATCGGTTTTAACGAAACGTCAGTCTCTTCTGTTTGTGTATAGCTATTACTTATACTTAAATGTTCTATTCCGTTTTGAGTATATCCGACTTTAATTTCGGCTGACAGAATGTACAATTCATCCTGACGTGTAATAGTATTGCTTAATACCGGAAGACCATTAAATTTCTGCTCTAAGATCAGATAATAGCAGTTATCTTCCGGTCCCCATGTCGTTTCAGTTTGCTGTTCGCCTTCCTGAACCGGTTTGAGATCCGGCAATGTTTCATTTACCGCATACACGGCCTGCATCTGCTCATAATTAATAGCGAACGACTGCTTTATCTCGACACCTTCTATTCCGATGACGTCTTTTAAGTACTGCTCTGCTTCCGCTATAGCTTCCTCCATTGACGCAAACTCAAAATCCCCACTCTGAGGCGTCACTCCGGTATCATATAAACTTGTAGTTGAACCAAACGGAGTTGAAGCTGAGGATATCGGCAGATTAGCTCCTATTTTAGACCAGTGATCCGTTTCTAAAGTCAAACTGTCGGAGACATATAAACTGCCATTCATATTTTCATTGAAATTGCCTAAGTTGCCTTCATAAAAATAACCATAATCCTCTACTTGCAATCCCTCTGTCGGCATATACCCAAGGATTTTCGGCATCAATTCTTCTGCGTTAAATTCCGTTATCACCGCACGGTACTGTTTAAAACCGCTTTCTTTTGCAGCCTGTATCTGGGCGTCAAGCGTTACTCCTTCCGTAAGCTGACGGGTTATATGATCGCCGTTCTTAAAATCTGTAGGCTCCTGCTGTTCCTGTGAAGGTGCAGCCACACTTCCTTCCGCCGTTTCGCTGCCTGACGACGAATTTGCTGTGCTTTCATTTGCCGTGTCTGCTACTGAATCTGTTATTGATTCTTCCGCAGTGCTGTTTTCCGTTGACTGATCTGATATAGTATTATTTTCCGGTTCATCACCCGCGCCTGCGCATCCCGCAAGCAGCATGCATGCCGCTGCCGACAATGCCCATATAGTTCTTTTTAACTTCATAAGTCCTCCTGTCTCATCGATGTTTTCAAACATCTGCGTTGCTTCCTGATTTCAATCATCTGCATCGTTTCATGTCATGTTTTCAAACATTTATCTTTGTTAACGTCATATTATCACATCAATCCCACCGTGTTTTTAAGCTGGCGTAAGCCGTCGGTTTTTGTCCTTATTCTGTAAACTCATTCATATATCTTTCAGAATTTTGGGCAATAAAAAAGCACTACCGCAATTGCGATAATACCTCTTCATTCCTGATAAAATCATTTATATCTGCTGCTCTGCCATTAACGAAAAAGTCATGTATCATATTCTTAATTTTCATTTTCGTTATTATAACTGGGTGACTAAACACATTATAAAAAGCAGAATAAATTAAGTTTTATATTGACATTCCCGAACATATTATCAATAATAAACTTAACAATACAATCGAACAGGAAGCGTACACCTTCCCGTTCCTGTAAAATATAACGTTATAAGAATAGCCGTTTCACTTGTGATCTGACCCCAAAAAGTTAGACAAAATTGGTGGTTACGCAACTAACGAGGATTGAATCCTGTATTGTACGGGACTCAGTCCTT
>CASDUB010000269.1 GCA_949283905.1 uncultured Lachnospiraceae bacterium
TATTCTGTTTTTTCTCTGAGTCGACAGACTGATTGGAAAACAGTCTCTTGAAACCGCTATGATTCCAAGTTTTACTTCAGGGATATTGCTCATTTTCATGGTTATATTTCCTCCGATTTATTCTACTTCCCAAAGATCAAGGCCTAAAGGCATCATTTCAGGTTTTTCACATGTTGTAGTCATTACATATGGTTTTCCTGAGTCTGAGCTCTTCTGACAAGCCGTAAGAGCTTCAACAACATGACATGCAAAATCAGCTGTCAAACGTGGTTTTCTGTTGTTAATGATTGCCGAACACATATCAGCAACACCGAGACCTCTTAAATTTGTATGAGGATCTTCCGGTACAGGATACATAGGATCCACTTCCTTAAGATACTGATCTTTATTTGGGCCAACCATTGCCATAAGTTTCTCAAAGAATCCGTCGATTCCTTTAACCTGTTTTTCAAGGCCTTTTCCGTCAAACACTGTTACCGGACCACAGAAGAAATTCGGATTAGGTCCGTACATTGCTCCGTCGTCGCCGTAAAATTCAAGATCAGGAAGTTTCGACTGCCAGATATCAAATGATGTCATAACATTTCCGACTGCTCCGTTTTCAAATTCGAATACGGCATTATAAGATGTCGGAACCTCAACGTTCACCATTTCACCTTTGATATCACGAACAGGCGTCGGACATGAACATTTGCAGTAAATCTCTTTTATCGGGCCGAGAAGCGCTATAAGCGCCGCCACATAGTAAGGTCCCATATCGAACATCGGGCCGCCGCCAACTTTATAGAAGAATCCGGGGTTCGGATGCCAGAGTTCATTTCCATGCTGACAGAGATTTGCCGTAAATCCTGTAATTCTTCCGATCGTTCCGTCTTCGATAATCTTTCTGCATGTCATAAGACCGCCGCCAAGAATTGTATCAGGAGCAGATGCAACCATCAGACCTTTGCTCTTCGCTATGCTGACAAGATCCTTTGCTTCGTCAAGATCGAGCGCAAGAGGTTTTTCACAATATACATGTTTTCCCGCTTCAAGCGCTTTTTTATTTATTTCATAGTGAACTGCAGGAATCGTAAGATTTACTATAAGTTCGATCTCAGGGTCTGCAAGCATTTCGTCAACTGTATAAACATAAGGAATATTATTATCCTTAGCGCTTTTCTGAGCTGCTTCAGGAATTATGTCAGCAACGGCTTTAACTTCTACAGTTTTATATTTATTTACAAGATTCGGAATATATACAAGTGAAATATTTCCGCATCCGATAACGCCTACTTTAACAGCTGTCTTTGCCATATTTTTCTCCTTCTTAATATTATTATAAATCTGCTCTTTTTTATATAAAAAAAATGACTTCTTTTCAGTTTGTAAAGTCATATACCGTTATGCAAACACAAAGTGTTTGCATAACAGAATATGACCTTTGACCATGATATCGCATTAAAGACTTCTCATAAACTCATAATCAAGTTTAGCGCAGCATTCCGGAGTTCCGTCCGAACCATCATAATGATAATATTCACGCTCGCTTATAAAAGCGATACATGATGTAGCTGCATCTACCAGACCTTTCCAATCAATTATGCCCTGTCCAAGTCCGCCGTTCCAGCTTCTTGTCTCATACATATAAGCCTTCTGTTCTTCTGTTAACATAGGAGCTCCTGTCTGCGGATTTCTTGGAAGGTTTGCATTAAAGATGCTCTTCGGGAAATGCTCAAGCTCTTCAACTGTCTTTCCTATACGAGTACATTCTTTCACATGGATAACAGGGAATCTCTCCGGCGCTTTCTTTACATATTCAACAATATCCGCTCCTGTATATGCCGCCCATCCTGTATCAAGCTCAAATGCAAGATATTCAGGATTTGTATTCTCCATAATAACATCATAAACTCTTGTCTTTCCTTCTTCACCTTTGATCCAGAAAAACTCTTCCGAGTGATTATGAAGTACCTGCATAAATCCCTGTTCTTTTAACTCTTTTCCTACTTCATTGAGTTTTTTGCAGAATCCAAGCGCTTCTTCGCGTGTGAACTCAACAGGAGAAACATCTGTGGAAAGATATTTTGCTCCTACTTTTTTCGCGAACTCAAGGTCTTCCTTTTTACCTGAAAGGCGCATACCGGAAACCTTTAAATTCA
>CASDUB010000270.1 GCA_949283905.1 uncultured Lachnospiraceae bacterium
ATTAGTTATTAACTGCGGAAGTTCTTCACTTAAATATCAGCTTATCGATTCGGATACAGAAAAAGTTCTGGCAAAAGGACTTTGCGAGCGTATAGGAATCGACGGACGCCTTGTTTATCAGAAGGCGGGGCTTGATAAAGAAAAATTCGAATACGCTATGCCTACACATAAAGAAGCTATCGGATTCGTACTTCAGGCTCTTACAAACGATAAGACAGGCGCGATCTCTGATCTTAAAGAAATCGACGCTATCGGACACAGAGTTGTTCACGGCGGAGAAAAATTTTCAGAGTCAACGATTATCACAGATGACGTTATCAAGACTATTAAAGAGGTTTCAGAACTTGCTCCGCTTCACAATCCGGCAAACCTTATCGGTATAAATGTATGTAAAGAGCTTATGCCGGGCGTGCCTAATGTCGCTGTATTTGATACGGCATTCCATCAGACAATGCCTCCTAAAGCTTATCTTTACGGACTTCCATACGATTACTACAAAAAATACGGCGTAAGACGTTACGGATTCCACGGAACATCACACAGCTTTGTTTCTAAAGAGACAGCCAAATTCCTTGGCCTTGATCTCAATAACTCAAAGATCATCGTATGCCACCTTGGAAACGGCGCTTCAATATCAGCTGTTGAAAACGGCAAATGTGTAGATACATCAATGGGTATGACACCGCTTGACGGCCTTGTAATGGGAACTCGTTCGGGCGCTATTGATCCTGCTATCCTTGAGTTTATCGCACACAAAGAAAATCTTACTCTTGATGAGGTTACAGAGATCCTCAATAAAAAGTCAGGCGTATTCGGTCTTTCAAACGGACTTTCAAGCGATTTCAGAGATCTTGACGACGCTGCTTCTCATGGAAACGAACTTGCAAAAGAAGCCCTTGAAGTATTTTCATACAGAGTACTTAAAACTGTAGGAGGGTATGTAGCCGTTATGAACGGCGTTGATGCTATCGCATTTACAGCAGGCATCGGAGAAAACGATCCGGGAGTAAGAGCGGAAGTTATTAAGAATCTCGAATATCTCGGACTTAAACTCGATGAAGAGGCAAATAAAAAACGCGGCGAAAACGTTGTGATCTCAACACCTGATTCAAAAGTTAAAGCATGTGTAATTCCGACAAACGAAGAACTTGCTATCTGCCGTGACACAGTTGCGCTTCTTAAATAATCTTTCAGATGTTTTTTAGGATATTTTGACTAAAAATCTCTTGACAAAGAGCGGAGACACATATATACTGCTTTAAGTGTGTGTTAGGAGTCTTTATGAATATAGATATTTCAAGACTGCTCCAAAACGACGGAGCCACAGAAGAATTCGAATTGAATAATGTGATAGATCACATAACGATAAGCGGGCAGGATTATCCGGTTAAGCAGATCGGTTCAATGGATATCAGGCTTAAGAATAAAGGCAGCAGCGTTATCGTGGTCAGTTATTCAGGAAATTCGTCTGTAACGATTCCATGTGCAAGATGTCTTGAACCGGTCGAATATCCGGTCGAGTTTGAAGGCGTCAGAGAGATCGATATGAAAGTACCGGATGATGAGCGTGACGATGAATCGTTTTTTGTCATCGAAAAAGAAATTTATCCGGATCTGTTATTCATGGACGAGATCATGCAGCAGTGGCCAATTCGCGTGCTGTGCAAACCGGACTGCAAAGGTATTTGCAGTCAGTGCGGTGCTAACTTGAACATTAAGGTGTGTGATTGTGAAAAGGAAGCTACCGACCCGAGAATGGCAGCGATCAGAGATATATTTAGTCAATACAAGGAGGTATAACCGTGTCTATTTGTCCAAAAAATAAAACTTCAAAAGCAAGAAGAGATAAGAGAAGAGCTAACTGGAAAATGGGAGCTGTAAATCTTATCAAATGTGACAAATGTGGTGAGTTAACAATGCCACACAGAGTATGTAAATCATGTGGTACATACAACAAAAAACAGGTTATTGAAGTTGAAGCTTAATTAAATGATTATTTACAAAGACCATCGCTTATGCGGTGGTCTTTGTTTCTTAAGAAATTCATAAGATTTTCATTTCTCTGTCTTAAAAATCCTCTTTTATTATGTATAATACGAAAGGGGGTGAGACTATGTACAATAGTCTTGTATGCGACGACGACAAAGAAATCGTTGAAGCTATCGAAATTTTTCTTTCGAACGAAGGTTACAATATATTTAAAGCGTATGACGGAGTTCAGGCTCTTGATATTCTTTCTAATGAAGATATACATCTTCTTATTATAGATGTTATGATGCCGCGTCTTGACGGTATTAGAGCGACTCTTAAGATACGCGAAAGCAACAGTATTCCGATCATTATTCTTTCGGCTAAATCTGAAGACGCTGATAAAATTCTGGGACTCAATATCGGAGCTGACGATTATGTTACCAAACCGTTTAATCCGCTGGAACTTGTTGCGCGTGTAAAGAGCCAGCTCAGACGGTACACACAGCTTGGCGGAAGCACTAAAGATTTTACCGATCATATATATGAGACGGGCGGTTTAAGAATAAACGATGATCTGAAAGAAGTTACTGTAGACGGCGAAGAGGTGCGTCTTACGCCTATAGAATATAATATTTTACTTTTGCTCATGAAGAATCAGGGCAGGGTATTTTCTATCAATCAGATATATGAATCGATATGGAACGAAGAAGCCATAGCGGCTGATAATACCGTGGCGGTTCATATAAGACATATAAGAGAGAAGATTGAAATCAATCCGAAGGAGCCCAGGTATTTAAAAGTAGTCTGGGGACTCGGATATAAGATAGAAAAAGATACCCGGAAAGGAGGGTTATGAAAGAGAAATGGTATAGATCGAAAATAATAAAGGCTATTCTTGTTCCATTGGCGATAGCGTCGATGGCATCAGCGCTGGTGAGCGGCTTCTGGATGCTGTCGGCAGGGCTCAATGCGAAAAATGTTCCATTTGAAGAGTCCGATGATTTTAAGGCTATGACGGAAAATGCAGTTATGCATGTGATGTCTGCGGATAAGTACAAGAATATGCTGGAAACAGACGGAGAGTTTGATCCCGATAAACCGGTTGATATTATAAAATATATAAATAATGGAAGCTTCTCAGGAGGAAATGAACCTGAATTGGCGTATACCCTTGGAGACCTCTATGAATGGGGACAGCGCGGAGTAGTATATAAATCGGATTATATAGTAGAATGTGTTAAA
>CASDUB010000271.1 GCA_949283905.1 uncultured Lachnospiraceae bacterium
ATATAAAGCAGGTGATGGGAATCGAACCCACATATCCAGCTTGGAAGGCTGGTGTTCTACCACTGAACTACACCTGCATTGCCTAACAGCAATATAGATAATACTATACTGAAATAAATATGTCAACAAAAACTTGAAAATATTTTTATAACTTTAAAATGAAAACCCGAAACCGGAGAACAATTCAGCTCCGGTTTCGGGTTTTCGGCTTTTATATCGCTTTAAATTTATCAGCTCTGAAGCTGGCTGAGTACCCACTCAATATCCTTTGTGGTTTTAAGTTTTTCGAGTTTCTCCTCGTCTTCAAGCATTGTGCATATGCGGGAAAGCAGATCGAGATGTTCATCGCCTATGCCTGCGATACCAAATACGAGCTGCGCTTTTTCGTCGCCGAAATCAACGCCTTCAGGGTACTGCAGGAAAACGATACCTGTCTTTTTTACATTTTTCTTTGCTGAGTCGGTGCCGTGGGGGATGGCCACGCCCATTCCCATATATGTGGTAGTGAGCTTTTCTCTTTCCTGCATGGCTTCGATATAGTCATGCTCAACGTATCCGAGTTTCTCCATGAGTTCTCCTGCCGCGCGAATAGCCTCTTCCTTTGAAACGCTTGTCTGTCCGAGCATAATGCCTTCTGCAACGATTACCTGATTATTATTTTTTGATTCGGAATCAGGCGTTTCTTTAACTGCAGTCTCAGATGATTCTGCCGTGCTTTCAGATGTATCTTCGGCTGAAGCCGTAAGTTTTTCGTACAATGCGTCGAGGGCCGGATCGGTAAGGAAATTGCCTATCGTGATCACTTCTGCCTGAGGCGCCGATTTTTTTGCTCTTTCTGCAAGG
The DNA here is from genome assembly GCA_949283905.1 of uncultured Lachnospiraceae bacterium. GTDB lineage: Bacteria > Bacillota > Clostridia > Lachnospirales > Lachnospiraceae > Alectryocaccobium. The sequence continues at coordinate 844 of CASDUB010000271.1, forward strand.
GTAGTCTGCACAACGGCAATATCGCAGTCAGAAGGTATATTGTCTACCGAAGTGTTTTTGACAATGAGATCAGGCCTTACGTCCTTTATGCGGTTGCGGAATTTTGTTGCGCCCATTGCAGATGATCCCATTCCTGCATCGCAGGCAAAAATTATTTTCTTTATTTCTCCGGATTTCTTTTCAATGGCCGGAATTTCAGCTGAAGCGCCTTTAGATTCGGCTTTTCTGGCGTTCATCTCAGCCTGGGCGCTTTCAAGACTTCTGCTGCCGGCGCGCCTTACAAACGGAGCAGCCACAAGGAGTGAAACCGCTGTCGCTATCAATACGCCGACTATTGATTTCCATATGTCAGAGGCAGGTGTCATTGAAAGGAATGCTATTATAGATCCCGGTGATGCCGGTCCTACAAGTCCTGCGTTTGTTAAGCTGAAGAATGCTATCGCAGCCATATTTCCGAGTATAGGTGCGATAATGATCACAGGATTCATGAGTATATATGGGAAATAGATCTCATGTATACCGCCTAAAAGCTGGATGATAACAGCTCCGGGCGCGGACTGTCTTGTTGTTTTATCTTTGCAGAAGAACATATATGACAGCAGCACTCCGAGTCCCGGACCCGGGTTAGTCTCAAGCATGTAAAGGATCGATTTTCCTGCTTCCATAGCCTGCTCTGTCGCTATAGGAGTAAATATACCGTGGTTGATCGCGTTATTCAGGAACAGTACCTTTGCCGGTTCCAGAAATACGGATACGAACGGAAGAAGCGCATGCTCGATCAAAAATGATACGCCAAGTGACAATACAGCGAGGATGGCGCTCATCACAGGTCCGATGATGACATAGCCGAGCATTGCGAGAAGCATACCGATTATGCCGACCGAGAAGTTGTTGATAAGCATCTCAAATCCGGCGGGCATTCTGTTTTCCATAAATTTGTCGAACAGTTTGATGCAAAGTCCGCCGAGGGGACCCATTACCATAGCTGCCATGAGCATCGTAATATCGGTATTGCTCATTATAGCGCCCATTACGGCGATGGCGCCGCAGACGCCGCCCCTGTCTCCGCCTACCATCTTACCGCCTGTAAAAGCTATCAGAACAGGGATAAGATACGAGAGCATCGGACCGACTATGCTGTTGAAGCCTTCATTTGGGAACCATCCGGTTTCAATGAAGAAAGCAGCCAGAAAACCGAACGCGATCAGCGCGCCGATATTCGGCATTACCATACCGGACAGAAATTTACCGAATTGCTGCACCTTGTTTTTCATTTGAAATCCTCCTCATTAATTTTTATAAAACTTTCACACCTGCTTTATCACATTTTTCGAGAAAATCAGCAGGAAGTTTGCCGTCCGATATGATTATATCGATATCGGAAAAATCGCAAAAAGTGTAGCTGCATTTTTTTCCGATCTTTGACGAATCCATCAGGATGATGACCTGTTCGGACTGTCGGATCGCAGTCTGTTTCAATATTGCTTCATCGTTCATTCCGCATGCAAATCCCGTTGACGGATGAAATCCGGTAACGCCAAGAAACGCCTGATCGAAATTGACACGTTCCAGCTCTTTTATGGCCGTATAGCCGTATACGCTCTGGCTGAAGCGGTTCAGTTTTCCGCCGGGTATCATAACAGTCGGTTTTTCCAGCGATGAAAGCTCGGTAGCGCATGTAAGTCCGGTGGTGTATATGAGCCTCGAACCGTCGGGAAATATTTCGGCCAATGTAGTTGTGGTACTTCCTGAATCAAGATATACGGCTTTGTTATCTTTAAGTACCGTCAGCGCTTTTTCGGCAATTATCTTTTTTTCTTCAACGTTTTGGACAAAACGTTTTCCCAAAAAATCGTCTGATTCGATAAGAGTCTGTACAGATTTTGCACCGCCGTGTATACGAAGTATGCGTTTTTCGGAATCGAGATATTTCAGATCGGTACGGAGCGTCATCTCCGATACATCCGAAAATTTTTCTTTCAGTTGGGCAAAAGTGATCGTACCTTTTTCGTTTATAAAATTTACTATTGAATTTCTGCGTGTTTCCATTGTATCCATAAGCATGCTCCTTATTCTGTCTGGGCGAAATTTGCCAGAAGATATTCTTCAGCCTCCGGACACCATAAGCCGTTGTTCGCATCTACTATATCTGCGAGCGCGATAAATCTTTCGTCCTTTTCGTCCTCGCCTTTTTTGCGAAGATCGGTAAGAGCCGTGAGAGGCATTGTCAGATGAGTATAGATAAGCTTTTTGCCTCCCGGTATATTCGGAAGATTGAGAGTAGTTTCGGCAGCGGCGTCGAGACCTCCTATATGAGTTACCATAACGGACGGATCGATGCGTCCTTCGGCCGTAAGCCTCAGAGATTCAAGCATATCTTCCGTATTTCCGCCTGTCGTTCCCATTACATGAGCCGAATTATAATGTACATCATAGAAATTTATCGGAGCGGAGAACTTCTTGTCTGTAGGACCCGCAAAGAAATTGAGGCATCCGTCGCGTCCTAAAATGTCGCTTGAAAGCTGGACTACGGAAGCAACAGGCGCATAACAGAGAACATCGTCAAATCCTGTTCCTCCGGAAATCTTAATAAGTTCTGCCGCCGGATCATCACAGCCTGATGTATTTACAAAATGAAGTTCGATTCCGTTTTTCTTTGCCATTTCTGCAGGAGGAAAAAGTGAAGCCGCTCTGTCGAGACGTTCCTGATTGATGTCGGCTACAACGACCATAGAAGGACGTACATCTCTGTTGAGGGCGTATGTAAGAGCTCCGAG
>CASDUB010000272.1 GCA_949283905.1 uncultured Lachnospiraceae bacterium
CGGCGGAGGCGGATGTATGGATCTTGTCCGCTATGTGGCATTCAATTTAAACAAGAATCTTTTAATGATGCCTACGTCCGCGTCATCCGATGCGCCTTGTACCCAGATTTCTCTGACTTATTCCGAGGACGGCAGCAGTATTATAAGCGAGTTTTTCCATTACAGATGTCCGGACGCTGTTATCGTGGATTCGGAAGTTATCGCCGATGCTCCTGAAAGACTTCTGGCTTCGGGAATGGGGGATGCCATGGCTACCTGGTATGAAGGCATTACCTGTTATAGAAATGAAAAAGCCGGCGCAGGGATTACGGAAACAGCGATTATCCTTTCGGAAGGCGCGACAAATATAGTTAAAAAGTACGGTATTAAGGCCTATGAAGATGTAAAGAAGGGTGAAGTTACAAAAGAGCTTGAGGCGGTCATCGAAGCTAACTGCTTTCTGTCGAGTATGGGCGGTGTTAATACGGGCTGTGCAGCTGCTCACGGATTCGGCGACTGGCTTGTGACTGTTCACAAAGGACATGATTTTATGCATGGCGAGCGTGTTTTTGTCGGAATCGTTTTGCAGATGATCCTGGAAGGATATCCCGAGCAGGAAATAAAAGATATGATCTCTTTCGGAAAGACGGTAAATCTTCCGGTTTGCGCAGCTGACGTTACGGATGAAGATATAAACGAATTGGCGAAGAGAGCGTCAAAAGAACTGCAGAATGATCACTTTATGATCAATCTGAATTGTGATTACTCTGAACCTGTTCTTGAGAAAGCTATTTTACGCGCGTGTGAACTGGCAAAGTAAGAAAAGGCAAAAGATATAAAAAGATAAAGAAAAAAGATACGGGAAAAAATCTCGTATCTTTTTTTTTATGAAAAGGGATCAAAAAATAGTTATTCCAATTGAAGTTCAATTGCTTTAGCAAGAGCTCCAACGGTTTTGTGAGTTGATGCTTCCGTAATAGTGAAGAATACGTCGAATTCGTTTTCGATCATTGCAACGATTCCTACGAATACTACAGAATTTGCTTTGAATTTGCCTTCGAAAGGCGTGTCCGGTGTGATCTCTGAAACATCGACCTTGTAGGCCTTTGCCACGATCTCTGCCAGCGTGGCGAAGATTTCAGGATCGACTTCTGTCGAAGTTTCTTCTTTTACTTCTGATGTTTCAGCCGGCTCTTCGACAGTTTTTTCTTTTGTTGTTTTATTAAAAGCAGCACGTTTAGCTGCAAGCTTATCATCCGGCGATCCGTCGGCCTTTATCGGATCTATTGCAAAAACGGCTGTTTTATATCCGTCGCGCTGCACGATCTGCATGTGAACGGGGTATGGAAGATGAGCGTTGATGTACGCTGCATTTTCTTTTGACGCGTTTAATATCATGACGTTTCGCGCCGGGCCTTCGGCTGTCTCTACGATTCCGTAACAGTAGGGTTCGAGATCGGAATATGCCGGTTTTGAACTCATAACTGTCGGAACAAGGAGCACTTTAATCTCGCCTTTCTGACTCATTTCAACCCATTCGGTTTCAAGATGTCCGCAGGCGTTGCAGGCGTACACAGGCGGCCATTCTACATTGCCGCATTTCGGACATTTGCGTCCGAGTACTTTGCCTTCTTCAAGCACTGCATAGTATTTACTTACGATTCTTTCAACGACTTCTGCCATGATTATTCTCCTTTCTGATTTTCTTTTGTGCGAAGAATAATGTTACAAATATTCTGACCGCCGCCGTATCCGCGTAAGTATACGGTCTTTGGAATCTTATTGATCTGATGATCTCCGGCTTTTCCTCGCATCTGGAGAACTGAGTCATATACATCCGCAAGGCCTGACGCCGCGTGGGCATGACCGAATGCGCAGCGTCCGCCGTTAGGATTGATGGGTTTATCGCCATTAAAAGCGGTTCTGTTGTCAAGTACGTATTTCCACGATTCTTTGTCCGGAATATATCCGCTGGCTTCGGCAGCGAGAAGCTGTGAAGAGATTATGAAGTCGTTTGCGTAGAGCAGATCTATCTCTTCGGGTTTTACGCCTGTGAGATTGGATACCTGACGCGCTGCTTCATATGTACATGTGATCTCAAGTCTCGGATTTGAATATTCAAGACATGCGTTGCCTATTCCGAGAATTTCGATAGGAGTATTTTTGGTATATTTTTCAACAAGGTCAGTCGCGCATAAAATAGCTGCGGCAGCGCCGTCACACTTATGTTCGAGACCTGAGATACGCTGATATTGTCCGATCTTCGGATTGTTTTCCGACTGCATGTATTTCATTACATCATCGTAACCTGCGTCTTTTGCAGCTTCATCGTAAGTCACTCTGTCGATAGCAAGAGGATTGTTTTTTGAATTGCGTCTCGCTACGATTGCAAGCTGACAGAGGACTTCGTCCATTTGTTCTTCCGTGAGGTTTGCGTGCTCGGCGTACCAGCTTGCGCAGTCATCGTGACCTGTGTTTGACATGAGATGACGTGTATACGCATTGTCAAGGAGCCAGTCTGTGGAACGCTGAAATTGTTCAAATGAAAAGTGCTCGCGGATACATGCGGGTTTTCCCTGGATTGCTACGGCGTCTCCGAATTCCACGCAGCCTGTGAGAACACAGTCATATTTGCCGGAGGCAATGGCCATGACGGCAAGATCTATCGCATCGTATCCTGTACAGCAGGCTTCAGAGTGATGCATGGAAGGACGTCCACGCATTCCGAACCATTCCGCTACCTGTGCGTTTGGTGAAAGATAGTTGCTGCATCCTAATGGAGAGGCAGCTCCGTGAAAATAAAATTCGACATCTTTCGCCGTGATGCCGGCGTCTTTCATAGCCATGATAGCAGCATGTCCGAAAAGTTCACCTTCGGTAAGACCTGTTGTATCAGGGTTATTTAATGTTTCCATAAA
>CASDUB010000273.1 GCA_949283905.1 uncultured Lachnospiraceae bacterium
CCGAGCATGACAAAGATATGAAATATTTCATGTCCGCCGAAATTTTCTGTAATCTTTATCTTTAAAGCGTAGATCACGCCGCCTATAGTATACATTATACCTCCGAAAATAAGAAGTGAAAATTCTGAGGCACTCATTATATTATAAAGAGGTATTATCACAAAAGCAGCGAGCCATCCCATGCTTATGTATATAAGAGACGAAAGCCATTTCGGGCAGTTTATCCAGCACGCATTAAAGAAGATTCCGAGAATTGCTATTCCCCATACAGCGAGAAGAAGTATAGCTCCCGACATACCGCGCAGGATAATTGAACATACAGGCGTATAAGTTCCTGCTATAAACATAAAGATCATCATATGATCAATAGTTTTTAAGGCCTTGGTTCCGCGTTCGCTTAAATTAAAAGTGTGATAAGCGCTGCTGGCTCCGTAGAGCAGTATCATGCTTATCATGAAAATAGAAAGACTTATCTGTCCGCCGATGCTTACGGCATGTGAAGATGCGGAAATAAGCATCAATGGAGTCGCCAGTACCGCAAGGCAGAAGCCGATAAAATGAGTAAGGGCGCTGATCGGATCTTTAACAGTAAACAGCGCAGTTGATGACGGATAATTTAATGTTCCGGTATTTGTCATGAGTTCTCCTTTCTGACGCAGATATCGCGTCACTGTTTGATATGATATAAGTTTATTTGTGTTTTCGCGTTGTAGATATTGATTATTTCAGATAAATATGCTAATATCTTACTATCGGTTATTTGATAACTGATGAAATCATAACGCATATAAAGTAGCTTGTCAAGAGTTATTTAATAACCGATATTAAGTTTTTGAATAAATATATTTGGGGAGAAGAAAATGAGCTCATCGGAAGAAAAAATAATAAAAAAAGATATCAGTGAATTTAATATGCCTTTGTATAATGAGATACCGGATGTGGGTCTGTATCTTAAGCAGGTCGTTAAGTACATCAACGAACTGCTGCAGCCCTGGTTTGATATTAAAGTTACGGAATCAATGCTGAGTAATTATGTAAAGATGCATATGATACCGAACGCAATCAAAAAACAATATTACAGGGAGCAGATTGCTTCGCTTATTTTTATTGTTCTGTCAAAAATGGTAGTATCTCTTGACGATATTCAGCTGCTGTTGAAGATAAGAGAAGAGAGATATGAATGCAAAGCCGCGTATGATTATATGCGCTCCGAACTTCTTTCGGAACTGCAGATGCGAGCTGATCAGATATCGGATAATAATGGTGAGACAGAAAATAAAGAAAAGATACTTATGAAAAATATAATATCTGCAATCGTACAGAAATATTATATCGGGAAAGCTTTCTCTGAATTGAGAGAAGAAAGAGAAGAATAAAAGAAAAAGATAAAAAATAGCCGACAAATAGCCGACAAAAATATCCCGAAACCCTTATTATGCAAGGGTTTCGGGATATTAATATACGTTTAAGTTATATTAAGAAAGCGTTATCAAGGTTTAAGGAATACTTTGAATCCTTCTTTACGATCAACCATAGCAAAAGCTTCTTTGTAATCCTCAAGTGAGAATCTTGCGCTGATAAGGTCTTCAAGATCGAATACATCCTGAGCGTAAAGCTTCTGAAGTTTCTCCCATGAAGAAGCGCCTGTAGCGAAGCTGCTTGTGTGTTTGATCTCTTTTTTCCACATAGCGTCAAGGTCAGCTGTTACAGGTTTTCCGAATACACCAACCTGTGTGATCTGTCCCTGTTTACGAACAAGTTTGATAGCTGTTCCAAGAGCCGGACCTGCTCCTGAGCACTCAAGAACAACGTCGAATCCGAATTCTGTGTTTTCTTCTACCCATTTCTCAAGCTCTTTTGTATCAGAGATGATAACATCAGCGCCATGTTTTTTAGCAAGCTCAAGTCTTGGCTGGTCAGCAGGCATACCTGATACTACTACGAAAGCTCCCTGAGTTTTAGCAACCTGTAAGCAGAGCTGTCCGATTGCTCCAGGTCCTGAAATAAGAACTTTGTCGCCCGGCTCGATACGTGTTTTATCGATTACGGCACGAACGCAGCATGTAAGCGGCTCTGAAAGAGCAGGAGCGTCTGATCCTACCATGTTCTCAGGAACTTTAAGACAATGATCAAACGGAGCAACAACGTACTCAGCCATACCGCCGTTGAGGTTGATACCGATTGATGCTTTTTCAAGACACATCTGGTAGTCACCCTGTTTGCAGTAGTGGCAGTGTCCGCATCCGTTGATGTTGTTTACGATAACCTGATCACCGATTTCAAATCCTTTTACATCAGCGCCCGTTTCAGCGATCGTTCCTGTGAACTCGTGTCCGAGAACTACAGGTGATGTATGATCGTATTCCTCGTTGATGATGTGAAGGTCTGTTCCACAGATACCACATGCCATAACTTTAATAAGTACTTCGTTTGCTTTAGGTGTTGGAACCGGAATGTCTACTAATGATACGCCGTCCATACCAAGGCCGTGGCCCTGTTTTAATAATGCTTTCATCTTTTTTGCCTCCCATTTAAACTAAATGTTTAAAATTTTTATGGTTTTATTATAAGCACAATAAATTAAAAAAACAACTTCAAATTAGCAATTATTGTTCAAATTACTAATTTGAAGCGTTGTTTCTTTGAGCAATATTATTTACACTTTGAGAGAAGTTCTTCCCATTTCATATCGACATATTTCTGGGCTTCTTCTATAGTCCATTCGTTGCCGGGTTTGAAGCAGTGGCGGAAGCGGCCCTGTACTTTCATGAATTCTTCAACAGGAAGTTTTTTCTTCGGCATATATGTGAGATGATATTCTCCGTTTTCGATTTCATACATAGGCCATACGCATGTATCTACGGCAAGTCTGCATATCTCCGGAAGCATTTCGGCAGGGTATTGCCAGCCTCTCGGACAGGGGCAGAGGACATTGACGAATGTCGCACCTTCCGTATAGATGGCTTTTCTGGCTTTCTGATGAAAATCCTTAAAGTTTCCTATCATGGTCGTCTGAGCTACATACGGTGAGCCGTGAGCCGCAACTATCTGTGTCAGATCTTTCGGGTTTTGTTTTTTGCCGACTGATTCGGCTCCTGCAGGAGTTGTCGTTGCGCTTGCAAATCTGGGAGTTGCGCTGGAACGCTGCGTTCCGGTATTCATGTAAGCTTCGTTGTCGTAGCAGAAGTATGTGTAGTCATGACCTCTTTCGAGAGCGCCTGATAATGACTGGAAACCTATATCATATGTGCCGCCGTCGCCGCCGATGGCAAGCACTTTATAGTTGTCGTCAAGTTTGCCTTTTTTCTTCATCGCCTTGATAGCTGTTTCAACGCCTGAGGCAACGGCGGATGTATTTTCAAAGGCGATATGGATATATGAATCCATCCACGCCGTATTCGGATATGTAAAGGATGAAACCTCAAGACATGATGTGGCGTTGCAGATAACTGCCTTGTCTTCAGGGTCGAGGGCGCGCATCATAGCGCGGCATGTGATACCGGCGCCGCATCCTGCGCAGAGACGATGTCCGGCTTCAAAACGTTCCGGTTTGCTCATTTCTTTCTTTAAATTGTACGCCATGATCACTGAACCTCCTCTCTTAAATCTCTCTGGCCGAAGTGAGAGTAAACAGGACCTGTTTCTCCCGTGTTAACTATTTTTTCAAGTCTTGTAAATACACGTTTTGCATGATCTACGGTAAAATCGCGTCCGCCGAGGCCGTATACGATATCGACCATTTTCGGCCTTTCGGGCAGGTTGATGCATGCAGATGCAGTTTCAGCGAAAAGAGGACCTCCCATAGAAGAGAAGCCTTCGCTCTTATCCATAACGGCAACAGCTTTGCAGTTCTTAAGAGCTTCGGCAAGTTCTTCGCCCGGGAACGGTCTGAATACGCGGATTTTGATGAGCCCTACTTTTTCGCCGCGCTCGCGCAGTTCGTCTACAGCAGCTTTCGCCGTACCTGCGGATGAACCCATGATTACTAAAGCACGCTCGGAGTCTTCCATTTTATACTCTTCGAAAAATCCGTATTTACGCCCGAATGTTTTTTCGAAATCTGCAGCGACCTCAAGAATAGCGCGTTTAGCGTTTTTCATTGCTTCGGCCTGAGCGACACGCGCTTCCATGTAAAAAGGAGATGTTCCGTAAGGGCCGACTGCAAGCGGATTTTCATGTTTCAAAAGATAATTATCAGGCTTGTATTCGCCGACAAATGCTTTAACCGCGTCGTCGTCTTCAAGTTCGATATTTTCA
>CASDUB010000274.1 GCA_949283905.1 uncultured Lachnospiraceae bacterium
CAGAACATCTGAAAGAATAAGGTGAATAGATTATGATTTGTGTACAATCCGACAAAAGAAGAAATCTGTTTCTCTTTATATTTCTTGCTTTTGTGTTCGTTTCTATTTTCTGCTGGATCTGGGTACAGGAGTTTAACTCCGGTCCCGACGAAGAGATGCGTTATCAGATAGTTGAATATATTGTAAAACACTGGTCTCTTCCGGACGGCAGGGATTTTGAGATCATGAATGAAACATGGGGAATATCCTATGGATATTACCCTATACTTGCTTATATGATAATGGCAGTTCCTGCAAAGATTGTCAGTCTGTTTACGAATTCCGATTTTATGGCGGTACTCATAGCGGCCAGAATTGTAAACGCCGTTTTCGGTACACTTATGGCGTATTTTGTATTCAGAACTTCTGAGCTGCTTTTTAAAAGCAAGGCAAAGTATTTATTCACTGCGCTTACCGTTTTTCTTCCAATGAATATATTTATACATTCATATGTGAATAACGATTCTATGGCTTTAATGGCAACGGCATGGATAATATTTGTCTGCGCAAGCTCTATAAAAAACGGATGGACAAAAAAACTCTGCGTCAGTTATGCCTGTGCGACTTCGATATGTATTCTGTCGTATTACAATGCGTACGGAATAATACTGTGCAGCATGATCTTTTTCTTTGTTACTGTAATGGCCGGATATACGGGCGATAAAAAAGCAAGATATTTTTCGGAAAGAGTAGTTCTTATCGTTATAATTGTGGTTGCTTTAGCTGCATGGTGGTTCATCAGGAACGCCATATTATATGACGGCGATTTCCTGGGAATGAGAACAAGTTCTATAAGCGCCGAATTATACGCCGCTGACGGATTTAAACCTTCTCAGGTAGTAACATTGTCCGATCAGGGATACAATGTATTTAGTCTTCTCGGATTTGACGGCTGGGAGCAGGGCGACTGGGCCAAAATGGTTGCAATGAGTTTTATCGGCGTATTCGGCCCGATGAATATTTTTATGCCGGGAATACTTTATAAGATCTATATCATCGTTTTTTTCGCAGGATTTGTCGGATGCGTTTTATCTCTGAAAAAATTATTTGCATTCAGAGTTTCGGTAAACGGGAAAAAAGCGCTTAATAAAACGGCAGTATTTAATTGGTGTATGCTGCTGCATATAATAATAACTTTTGCGCTTTTGGTTTACTATAATCTGTATAAAGACATTCAGCCCCAGGGAAGATACCTTTTGCCGGCGCTTGTTCCTTTTATGTATTTTGTTACAATAGGAATTGAAAGAATTTTTGATCTTATCATCAGAAATGAAAAAGTTAAAACCATATTGTATTATGTCGGAACAGCTTTATTAGTTGTGACTTCGGTATATGTTTATATCGCAGTTCTTTATCCGACAGGACGTTTCTAAAACTAAGCTGCTTTTCCCGCTCGGGAAAAGCGGCTTAAAATTATTTGCAAATAAATATTGCATGTGCTAAAATTTTTTTAACTGTGTAGTATTTTGTTTTAACATATGTGAGAGGTAAATCAATGAATAACAATCGGCTTATCAGGATGATCCATCTGGCCATGTATGAACAGGTTGACGGTAAAGAAGATATAGCCATCAGCAAATATTTCAGAAGGGATTATATTGCGTTTGGCCTTTTTAAGAATATTGTATTGGTAACTATTGCATTTTTTATTTTGCTCGGATTCATCGCATTGTATAATCTTGAATTCCTTGCGACTAATTTTTCAAATATTAATTTTCAGCCGCTGATTTTGGGTATCGTAATTGCATATCTGCTTGTAGTCGGTATTTTTTCTGTCATTGTATTTGTTATACGGGGACTTCGATATGAAAAAGCTGCGCAGAGGGCAAATATATATGATAAAAAACTCTATGAGCTTGAAAAAATCTATATTCTGGAAAGAAAAGCTAAAAGAAACGGAAAGGTAAAAAGGAAATGAAAACACTTACAGAACTCAGGGCGAGGATAATAAGGTTCTATAATTCGGCCGATATTTATATTCTCCCGGCAATTAAATTCATAACAGCCTTTTTACTGCTGTTTGCTATAAATAACAATTACGGCTACATGGAAAGTCTGAACAATATCTTTATCGTTGTTATTCTTTCCGTTGTTTGCGCGTTTCTTCCGCTTACCGGAACAGTGGCAATATCTTTGATCTATATAGTAATACATTGTTTCGGCATTTCTGTTGAAGTGGGTTTATTTGCGGCATGTCTCTATCTGCTGCTGTTTATACTTGTGATCAGATTTGTTGTGAAGGACTCTATTGCGATCATTATCGCGCCCTTTGCGTTTAAATATTACGTTCCTTCCGTAATTCCCGTTTCACTGGGAATGTTAGGAAAGATATCATCGGCGCTGACGGCCGTAACGGCTGTTGTATCGGCATACTTTCTTAAGGAACTGCCTTCGATAGCAGTAATGACGCAGAACGAGGATTTTTCGAATCTTGAGATACTTAATGCCCTTATTGACGGAATCGTAAATAATGCTGAGATGATAATGAACTGCATTGTTTTTGCGGCTGTTGTTATCATCGTGTGTCTCATCAGAAAACTCTGCACAACATACGGATGGATGATCTCCGCAATTGTCGGAAACGGAATATATATTCTTCTTTCTATCGTCGGATCGTTCTTCCTTGATATTGAGATAAATATTTTATTCGTGATCATCGGAGCAGTGATATCACTTTTTATTAATCTTGTGATCGCTTTCTTTAAATTCAATGCTGTTTATTCGGGAAGCCGATATCTTCAGTTTGAAGATGACGACTACTATTATTACGTTAAGGTCATACCAAAAGCGAAAGCTTCATTTACGGACGAATACGATGAAGACGATGACAGTGAAGAATTGTATTTTATGTCTGAAGATGAGATTATGCCGGAAAGACCTGCATACAGCAGAAATCTGAACAGCAGACCTGTTCAGAACCAAAATCCGGATCCTCAGAAATTTAATACACGTGTCAATGTTTCTGATATGCCAACTTCATCCGTAAAGCCTCAGGTTTCCGGTGATACTCGGATTTTGAATAAGCCTTCGGGTCAAAATAACGAAAAATAAAAATGAAAGGAACTGATATACATGGAACAGGCATGGTCATGGTTTAAGCTTAATGTGCTGCAGTGGATCTATCCGCCTAAACCAATTGAAGTGATAGACATAATCCAGATACTGCTGATTGCATTTTGTGTATATCAGCTCATTCTTTGGTTTAAAAATACAAGATCTTATGCGCTCTTAAAAGGTATAGTTTTTATTATCGCCTTTGTCATCGTTGCAAACATATTCCATATGGATACGATCATGTGGCTCATACACAATTTGAGTGTTGTAGCGATCACTGCGCTTATAATAATTTTCCAGCCTGAGCTCAGAAAAGTTCTGGAGCGTATGGGACATAATAACATACTTACAAAACTGTTTAATGTAGGCAAATATTCGGGTGATTATCCGAAATTATTTACTGATGCTTCTCTGAATGAGATTATCAGGGCTGTATACGAAATGGCTGAGTTAAAAGTCGGTGCGCTCATTGTTATCGAAAAAAATCTTCGTCTTGACGAATATATCCAGACAGGAATCATGATGGATGCAATGATATCAAGTCAGCTCCTTACAAATGTGTTTGAATATAACACGCCTCTTCATGACGGCGCAGTAATAATAAGAGAAGACAGGATAGTAGCGGCTACATGTTATCTTCCGTTGTCTGACAACATGGATATAAACAAAAAGCTCGGTACAAGACACAGAGCAGGACTTGGAATTACTGAGATCTCTGACTGCTTTACGATCATTGTATCGGAAGAGACAGGAAAAGTTTCTTATGCCCATGAAGGTCGTCTTGTTACCGGAGTCGTTTTAAGCGATCTCAGGGAAAAAATGCATCAGATACAACGGATAGGAACGTCTGAAAATTCTCTTTTTACGAGAAGGGAGGATGACTGATGAAAAAATTCATGAAAATCCTCACAAATAATTTTCCGATTAAAATAGCATCTGTATTGATAGCCATAGTGATATGGTATCTAGTAGTTTATAACAATGATCCTATTCAGACAAATTCGTATCAGGTTCCGATTGAAGTCGTAAACGAATCTTATATAGCAAACGGAAAACAACAGTTTGTTATAGATGAAAACTATAAAACGGTTACGGTATATGTAACAGGAAACAGATCTTCACTGCGTGAAATTGATAAAAATAAGATTAAAGTTATTGCTGACCTGACGCAGATCGTAGATTTTGACAGAGATCCGGTAATGGTTCCGCTTTCTGTATCCCTTGACGGATTTGACGCATCGGATATAGAGCTTTCAAGATATGCGATTCCGATAGTTATAGAGAATGTCGCGAGCAAAGAACTTCTTGTAAATACATCAGCAGGAAATACAAGTCCTAACAGCGGATTTGAATTAGGAAAGCTTACTCCTGATATTTCTACAATCACGATTTACGGACCTGAATCTATAATCAACAGCATCGACAGCGTTACGGCTGAAGTAGATATTACAGGACTTGACCACAATGAAGATCTTTATGCCGACCTTGTTTTTATAGATAAGAATCAGGATGTAATTTCCGATGCTATTATCGAAAACGATATTACATTTGCGGGCGGTAAGCCGAATATCTATGTTTCTGTTGAATTATGGAGGAAGAAATCCGATATTAATTTAAATATAAATTATGTAGGAACACCTGCGGAAGGCTTTATGATCGGTTCAATACTTACTACACCCGAGCAGATCACTCTTGCGGGTACAGAAGAAGCGTTAAAGAAGATAGAAGAAAACGGAAACGCAATCGAAATTCCGGCAGAGCTCATAGATGTTACCGGGCTTTCAGGCGATAAGCAGATCGAACTTGATCTGACGGATTTAATTCCGGAAGATACAAAGATACCGGTTTCGACAAGCAATAATATAATTGTAAATATAACGGTTCTTCCGGTAGGAACAACAGAATTTGCACTCGATGTAGATAAGATAGAAGTTAAGAACCTTGATCCTGATTATACTGTGTCATATGATAAACAGGAGATAACTCTGAGAATTAACGGAAGTATTTCAGAGATTTATAATCTGAGTTCAGGAAACATAAAAGCATCTATAGATTTAAGCAATTTTAAGACGGGCGATTATACTGTTCCTTTAACAGTCGAACTCCCGGAAAACTGCAGTCTTATTGAAGATGCAGAAGTGTCGATTCATATTAAAGAAAAAGTCGAAAACCAGTAAATACGGTTCAGAAAACTTTAGTTAGGGGATATTAAGATGAAAGTTTTAGTTACAGGCGTTGCAGGACAGCTCGGCCATGATGTTATGAACGAACTTTATAAAAGGGGCTATGAAGGCATAGGTTCTGACATCGCACCGGAATATTCAGGGATCGCGGACGGAAGTCCTGTTACAAATATGCCTTATATAAGCCTTGATATTACAGTTAAAAATGCCGTTGAAAAAGCTGTTACGGAAATTGCGCCGGATGTTGTAGTTCATTGCGCAGCATGGACAGCAGTGGATCTGGCAGAGGATGACGATAAAGTCGATACAGTCAGAAGAGTAAACGTTGACGGAACGAGAAATATTGCAGAGGCCTGCAAAAAAATCGACTCTAAAATGGTTTATCTTTCTACGGATTATGTCTTTGACGGTCAGGGTACAGAGCCATGGGATCCTGACTGCAAGGATTATAAACCTTTAAACGTATATGGACAGACAAAGCTGGATGGCGAACTTGCAGTTTCAGGAATTCTTGATAAGTATTTTATTGTCCGCATTGCATGGGTATTTGGACTTAACGGCAAGAATTTTATAAAAACAATGATAAACGTCGGAAAAACCCATGATACTGTTCGTGTTGTAAACGATCAGATAGGTACTCCGACTTATACGCTTGATCTTTCAAGACTTCTTGTAGATATGATAGAAACTGATAAATACGGTTATTATCATGCGACAAATGAAGGAGGATATATTTCCTGGTATGAATTCTGCTGTGAGATTTACAGACAGTGCTCGCTTGCAACAAAAGTTATACCTGTAACAACAGAAGAGTACGGTTTAAGCAAAGCGGCAAGACCTTTCAATAGCAGGCTTGATAAGAAAAAACTTGTCGAAGCCGGATTCAAACCGCTTCCGACATGGAAAGACGCTCTTACAAGATATCTTAAAGAAATAGGAGAGATCTGAGATATACGGGCTCAAGTACGAGCTAAAAAAATACATAAAATCATTGACATTTAATTGGTGATAATATATAGTTTGATTTAGCTGTGGTTCAGGAACAGGAATCTCCAACCTTTCCTTAACTATGAGCGATATTTAATAAATTAAGAGGAGGATCAACAATGATCACAAAAGAGAAAAAACAGGCAATTATTAATGAGTATGCCAGAACAGAGGGAGATACAGGTTCACCGGAAGTTCAGGTAGCAATCCTTTCAGCACGTATCAAAGAGCTTACAGAGCATCTTAAAGTCAACCACAAAGATCATCATTCAAGACGTGGTCTTCTTAAAATGGTTGGTAAGAGACGTGGTCTTCTTGCATATCTTAAGAAAATCGACATTGAGAGATATCGTTCACTCATTGAGCGCTTAGGAATCAGAAAATAATAATTGTTGCTTACTAAGCTGCTTTTCCTTTTGGAGAAGCAGCTTAAACTGTATAAAAACAGTCTATTCTACACAATGAGCAAGAGAATCCACCGAGACTACTGAAAAGCATATCATTTTTTATTTGAATTAATGATGTGTTTTTCAGTTGTTTCGGGTTCTTGCCATTGAAAAAATATTTATAAAAGGAGAGAGAAATGTCAGAGAACAAAACATTTTCAACACCATTAAAAAATGAATATAAGACATATTCAATGGAACTCGCAGGACGTACTTTAAAAGTAGATATCGGAAGAGTAGGAAAACAGGCTAACGGCTGTGCATTTATCAGCTATGCCGATACAACTCTTCTCTGTACAGCTACGGCATCAGATAAACCGAGAGAGGGTATCGATTTCTTCCCGCTTTCAGTTGAATACGAAGAAAAAATGTATGCTGTCGGTAAAATTCCCGGAGGATTTAATAAAAGAGAAGGAAAAGCAAGTGAGCATTCTGTTCTTACATCACGAGTAATCGACAGACCTATGAGACCGCTTTTCCCGAAAGATTACAGAAACGACGTAACACTCAGCAACATGGTTATGGCTGTAGACAATCAGGCTAATCCTGAAGTAGTAGCAATGCTCGGTTCAGCTCTTGCTACTGCAATATCAGATATTCCGTTCGACGGTCCTATCGCAGGAACACAGATCGGTATGATCAACGGCGAACTCATTGTTAATCCTACGCTCGAACAGAACAAGGATTCAGATCTTAAGCTTACAGTTGCTTCAACAAGAGATAAAGTTATCATGATTGAAGCAGGTGCAAACGAAGTTCCTGAAGATAAAATGATTGAAGCTATTTATCTTGCACATGAAGTAAACGGCGAGATCATCAAATTCTTCGATAAGATCGTTGCCGAATGCGGTAAAGAAAAACATTCATATGAAAGCTGTGCAATTCCCGAAGAACTTTTTGCAGCTATTAAGGAAATCGTTCCTCCTGCAGAAATGGAAGAAGCTGTCTTTACCGATGAGAAACAGGTTCGTGAAGAAAATATCGCTAAGATAACAGAAAAACTTGAAGAAGCATTTGCCGAAAATGAAGAATGGCTTGCAATTCTTGGAGAAGCTGTTTATCAGTATCAGAAAAAGACTGTAAGAAAGATGATCCTCAAGGATCATAAGAGACCTGACGGAAGAGAAGTGCGTCAGATCCGTCCTCTTGCTGCAGAGATCGATATAATTCCTCGTGTTCATGGTTCTGCCATGTTCACAAGAGGTCAGACTCAGATCTGCAATGTCGCTACACTGGCTCCTCTTTCTGAAGCTCAGAGACTTGACGGTCTTGATGAATTTGAAACAGAAAAACGCTATATGCATCATTATAACTTCCCGGCTTATTCTGTAGGCGAGACAAAACCTTCAAGAGGTCCGGGACGCCGTGAAATCGGACACGGAGCGCTTGCTGAAAGAGCGCTTATTCCTGTACTTCCTTCAACAGAGGAATTTCCGTATGCGATTCGTACAGTATCTGAAACATTCGAGTCTAACGGTTCGACATCACAGGCATCGGCGTGCGCTTCGTCACTTTCGCTTATGGCTGCCGGCGTGCCTATTAAGAAACATGTTGCCGGTATTTCATGCGGACTTGTAACAGGCGATACGGATGATGATTATCTTGTACTTACTGATATCCAGGGTCTTGAAGACTTCTTCGGAGATATGGACTTTAAAGTAGCGGGAACACATGACGGTATCACAGCTATCCAGATGGATATCAAGATCCACGGTCTTACAAAAGACATCGTCTGCGAGGCTATTTCACGCTGTAAAGAAGCAAGAGAGTATATCCTCACAGAGGTTATGGAAAAATGCATTCCGCAGCCAAGACCTACAGTTAATGAATATGCTCCTAAGATCATTCAGACTCAGATCGATCCTGAAAAGATCGGTGAAGTTGTAGGACAGAGAGGAAAAACTATTAACACTATTATCGAAAGAACAGGTGTTAAGATCGACATTAACGACGACGGATTTGTTTCTATCTGCGGTACAGATCAGGCCATGATGGATAAGGCACTCGGTTATATCACAACAATTGTGACTGATTTTGAAAGAGGACAGATATTAACAGGAACTGTTGTCAGCATAAAAGAATTCGGCGCATTTATCGAATTCGCTCCGGGCAAAGAAGGAATGGTTCACATTTCAAATATTGCAAAAGAAAGAATCAAGAGAGTTGAAGATGTTCTTACTCTCGGAGATGTTGTTACTGTTGTATGTCTCGGAAAAGACAAAATGGGCAGAATCAGCTTCAGCATTAAAGACGTGCCAAACGCATAATTTATAAAGAAAGGGCTCTCAGCATGAAAACAATTCAGATTCAGTATCTTAACGATGACATAGAAAGACTGCGTTACATTGACGGAAAATCCGATTGGATCGATCTGAGAGCCGCCGAAACAGTTGAGCTTAAAGCCGGGGAGTTCAGGCTTATCCATCTCGGTGTGGCGATGAAACTTCCCAAGGGCTATGAAGCTCACCTTGTTCCGCGAAGCAGCACATTTAAGAACTATGGTATCATTCAGACAAACCATATGGGTGTTATCGATGAATCTTATTGCGGCGCATCCGATTGGTGGAGAATGCCTGTTTATGCCGTGCGCGATACAGTCATAAATAAAGGAGATCGTATCTGCCAGTTCAGGATCACGGAACATCAGCCGCATATTGAATTTGAAGAATGCGAGCTCACCGATGATAACAGAGGCGGATTCGGAAGCACCGGAGTAAAATAAGATTTTTATATAAAAGTTTTAAGGATAAACGATCAATGAAAATCTGGCAGCATTTTAAAACGATTACAGACCACAGAATACGTGTGATGAAAAAATGCTTCAAAGTAGGTCTCATCTGGCAGGGTCTTACCCATGACCTTTCAAAGTATTCACCGACTGAGTTTTTTGAAGGCTGTAAATTTTATCAGGGCGACAGAAGCCCTAATAATAAAGCCAGAGAAGTAACGGGATACTCTTTTGCCTGGCTTCATCATAAAGGCAGAAATAAGCATCATTTTGAGTATTGGATAGATTACGATATCAATTCACCGCGTGTAATAGAAGGCCTTGATATGCCCAGAAAATACATCGCTGAGATGGTAATGGACAGGATCAGCGCATGCGAAGTTTATCAAAAGGAAAACTATACTCAGCGGTCGGCTTACGAATACTTTATGAAGGGCAAAGAAAGACATTGGTTTGTCAGTAAAAATACGATGCATGACCTTGAAATGCTTCTTTTAATGATGGCGGAAAAAGGTCAGGATGAAACATTTAGATACATTAAGAATGAATATTTGAAAAATAATAAATAAATGTACTGAAGAGGATAAAAAGATGATCAAAGTTGTAAAATTCGGCGGAAGTTCACTTGCCAATGCAGAACAGTTTACGAAAGTAAAAAATATCATAACAAGTGATGAATCCAGAAGATATGTTGTACCTTCTGCTCCTGGCAAACGCTTCGGAAAAGATACAAAAGTTACTGACATGCTCTATGCATGTTATGCAAAGGCGGAAGCAGATGAAGATTTTTCGGCAGACCTTGCGGCAATCAGAGAAAGATACGAAGAGATAAACAGGGATCTCAATATCGGATTTGATTTTAATCCTGACTTTCAATTAATTGAAAAGAATTTTAAAGAGAAAGCCGGGTCGGATTATGCTGCTTCAAGAGGCGAATATTTAAACGGAAAACTTATTTCTGCTTATCTGGGATTTGAGTTTATAGATTCTTCCGAAGTGATCTTCTTTAAGAAAGACGGTACGCTTGATTCAGATAAAACGCAGAAAGTTATGTATGACCGCCTTAAAAAGATTCACAATGCCGTTATTCCGGGATTTTATGGATGCGGTTACGACGGAAAGATAAAAACATTTTCAAGAGGCGGTTCAGATATAACAGGTTCGCTTGTGGCGGCGTCAATTCATGCGGATCTCTATGAAAACTGGACAGATGTTCCGGGATTTCTGATCACTGATCCTCGTATAGTTCATAATCCTCCGACGATCAGTACTATTACATACAGAGAAATGCGAGAGCTTTCATATATGGGCGCTACGGTTCTTCATGAGGATGCTGTATTCCCTCTTCGTAAAGAAGGAATTCCTGTAAATGTCAGAAACACAAACAAGCCTGAAGATCCGGGAACTATGATCGTTGAAAGCACATGCAACAAACCTAAATACACCATCACCGGAATAGGCGGAAAGAAAGGCTTTGCATCGATAACCATCGATAAAGCAATGATGAATTCAGAAATTGGTTTTGGCAGAAAAGTCCTTGAAGTTTTTGAGAAAAACGGTCTTTCTTTCGAGCATACGCCTTCAGGCATAGATACTTTCACGGTATATTGTTCTCAGAAAGAATTTGAGGAAAAAGAACAGCAGGTTATTGCAGGACTTCACAGAGCTGTACAGCCCGATCATATCGAGCTTGAATCAGATCTTGCTCTTATCGCAGTCGTTGGACGCGGAATGAAGAGAACAAGAGGAACGGCAGGACGTATTTTCTCGGCTCTTGCCCATGCTCATGTAAATGTCAAGATGATCGATCAGGGCTCATCAGAGCTTAATATAATCATCGGCGTAGAAAATCGTGATTTTGAAACAGCCATCAAAGCAATCTACAGCATCTTCGTCGAAGCGAGGATATAAAAATAAGGGATACAAATTGGAAGAACTCCTCAGCGTGCTTGCACGGTAGAGGAGTTCTTATAATTTGGAGACCGCAAAATATGAGCACGGAGTGATACGAAGTATCACGAGAGTGCGAATAATTTTCTCTAATATACTTTAAATAAATCAGATTTCATGATAAAATAACCCACAGAATAACTCATTCGGAGGAATTATGAAAAGAGTATTACTAAAATTAAGCGGCGAGGCTCTTGCCGGAGATAAAAAGACCGGATTTGACGACGAAACCATTTTAGGAGTTGCGGCCCAGGTAAAAAAACTTGTAGACGAAGGTATCGAAGTAGGTATCGTTATCGGCGGCGGAAACTTCTGGAGAGGTCGTTCAAGCAAAAACATTGACCGTACAAAAGCAGACCAAATCGGTATGCTTGCAACAGTTATGAACTGTATATATGTTTCTGAACACTTCAGAGCAGTAGGAATGAAAACTGCAGTTCTCACTCCATTCAGTGTAGGAGAGTTTACGAAGGGATTTTCAAAAGACAGAGCAAATAAGTATTTTTCACGCGGAATGGTCGTATTCTTCGCCGGCGGTACGGGACATCCTTATTTTTCAACCGATACAGGAACGCTTCTTCGCGCTATTGAAATCGAAGCAGACGCCGTTCTTCTTGCAAAATCTATTGATGCAGTGTATGACAGTGATCCTGCAAAGAATCCTGACGCAAAGAGATACTCAAAAGTATCTATTCAGGAAGTAGTTGACAAAAAACTTCAGGTAGTTGATATGACTGCTTCGATTCTTGCCATGGAAAATCACGTGACGATGTATGTATTTTCACTTGATGAACCTGACGGCATTGTAAATGCAGCAAAAGGAATTGTTTCAGGTACGATCGTTACCGCTGATTAAATATTAAGGAGATTCTTATGGACGAGAGATTAAATGTTTATGTTGATAAAATGAATAAAACTATGAAAAACCTTACTGTTGAGCTTGGTACTATCAGAGCAGGAAGAGCAAATCCTCATGTACTGGATAAGATCATGGTGGATTATTACGGCGCTCCGACTCCGCTGCAGGGCGTAGCAAATATTACTGTTCCGGAACCAAGAATTCTTCAAATCCAGCCTTGGGAAGCATCTCTTATCAAAGAGATAACTAAGGCGATAAACATGTCAGATATCGGAATCAATCCTAACTCGGACGGAAAGGTTATCAGACTTATTTTCCCTGAATTAACTGAGGAAAGAAGAAAACAGCTCGTTAAAGAAGTTGAGAAAAAAGGAGAAGCTTCTAAAGTAGCTATCAGAAATATCCGCCGCGACGGAAATGACGCATTTAAAAAGCTTAAAAAAGAGGATATTTCGGAAGATCAGATAAAAGATCTTCAGGATGAGCTTCAGAAACAGACAGATAAATTTATCAAGGATATTGATAAAGAAATCGCTGCTAAATCTAAAGAGATTCTTACTGTATAAGACGATGAGTCGCATTAAACGAAACTTACTGACTCGTTTAATGCGGCTTTTTTAAGGAGTGAAGCACGCTATGAAATTACCTGAACATATTGCGATAATTATGGATGGCAACGGCCGTTGGGCCAAGGCAAAAGGTTTTCCGCGTAGTTACGGACATGTAGTAGGCTGCGATAATCTTGAAAAAATGTGTGATGTTATATTTGATTTGGGTATTAAATATCTGACTGTTTACGCATTTTCGACGGAAAACTGGAAGCGTTCCGTAAACGAAGTAGGAATTTTAATGAATCTTTTCAGAAGATATTTAAAAAGACTTTTAAACAGAGCAAAGAAGGATTCCATTCGTATACGGATCATAGGGTCGCGTGTAGGTCTTGCACCTGACATTTTAAAGATCATAAATGAATTGGAAGAAAAAACAAAAGATAATACAAACATGTATTTTCAGATAGCGCTTAATTACGGAAGCCGGGATGAAATTCTTAGGGGAGTAAAGAAGATAGCTGAACAGGTAAGGTCAGGTGCCATATCGCCGGATGATATAACTGAAGATATGATATCTCAAAGTCTTGATACAGACGATATTCCGGATCCTGATCTTCTTGTGAGAACGAGCGGAGAGCAGCGCATCTCAAATTTTCTGCTCTGGCAGCTTGCGTATTCGGAAATGTATTTTACAGATGCAGCTTGGCCGGATTTTAAAAAGCCGCAGTTGATGGAAGCTATAGAAGCTTTTAACGGCCGCGACAGAAGATACGGCGGAGTTAAATAAAGGAGAATTACAATGTTTAAGACAAGATTGATCAGCGGCATACTTCTAGTTGCTGCGGCGCTGCTTTTGATCATAAGCGGCGGTTATATCTTATATTTTACGATGCTGGCGCTGTCTTTGATCGCCGCAGGCGAACTGTATCTGGCAACCGGCGTACGAGGCGAGAAGACGTTTGGACTAATGGATACGGTAGGTTATCTTGCTATAGTAATTTTTTATCTTGCATTACTTTTCCTGCCGTCGTCACTTCATCTAATGGCAGTCATTATCGGCTTTTTTATGATAATGTTTGTTTATGTGTTCAGTTATCCGAAATATAATGCATTCCAGTCTATGGCGACAGTATTCAGCATTATTTACTGCGGTATTATGCTTTCATGCATTTATCAGACCAGAATGCTTCCGGGAAACGGACAGTATCTTGTATGGCTTATATTTATATGTGCCTGGGGATGCGACACATGTGCATACTGCGTCGGAATGCTTTTCGGAAAACACAAAATGGCTCCGGTGCTGAGTCCTAAAAAATCTGTTGAAGGAGCAATCGGAGGAATTGCAGGCGCAGTTATAATCGGTATTATTTATGCCTTATTTACTAAGGGTTCGGTTTCTCATTATGCAATTATCTGTGCAGCCGGTGCTTTTATTTCGATGATAGGAGATCTTGCGGCGTCGGCTATAAAAAGGAACATGAATATAAAGGATTACGGAAAGCTTATACCGGGACATGGCGGTATTCTTGACAGATTTGACAGCATAATATTTACCGCACCTATAATTTATTATCTTTCAATCATGCTTATCTATTGATTATAAAAAAGGTATTATTATGAAAAAAATAGCGATCATGGGTTCTACGGGATCAATCGGAACTCAAACACTTGATATCGTACGTCATTACGATGAATTTAAAGTTGTAGGCCTGAGCGCCGGAAAAAATATAGATTTACTGGAAAAACAGGCAAGAGAATTCTTGCCTGAACTTGTTGTAATAGAAAATAAAAAAGATGCAGACACACTGAGGTCACATTTATCGGATACAAATATTAAAGTTGCTTCGGGTATGGAAGGACTTATTGAACTTGCTCAGCTGGAATCTTCTGATATCTTTGTAACGGCAATAGTCGGTATGATAGGTATCAGACCTACTGTAGCTGCAATTAAATCGGGAAAAGATATTGCTCTTGCCAACAAGGAGACCCTTGTCACAGCGGGTCACATCATTATGCCGCTGGCAAAAGAAAAGAGTGTAAACATTATCCCTGTTGACAGCGAGCACAGCGCGATATTTCAATGTCTTCAGGGAACTCCGAAAACTTCTCCGATATATAAAATATGGCTTACTGCTTCAGGAGGAGCTTTCAGAGGTAAAAAAACAGCTGACCTCGTTAATGTACGCGCAAAGGACGCCCTTGTGAACCCAAATTGGTCGATGGGAAACAAAGTAACGATAGATTCAGCGTCGCTTTGCAATAAAGGTCTTGAAGTAATAGAGGCTCACTGGCTTTTTGATGTTGATATAGATCAGATTTCCGTAGTTTTGCAGCCTCAGAGCATCGTTCACTCCATGGTTGAATTTGAAGACACGGCAGTGATCGCGCAGCTTGGAACACCTGATATGCATGTCGCGATACAATATGCATTGACATATCCGAACAGATATTATACTAAAACGGAACGATTGGACTTTCTTAAATTAAGTTCAATTGCTTTTGAAGAGCCTGATACCGATACATTCAGAGGATTGCCTCTTGCAATAGAAGCCGGAAAGATCGGCGGTTCGATGCCCACAGTGTTTAATGCTTCGAATGAAGCTGCCGTCGATAAATTTATGAGAGGTCAGATCGGATTTTTAGATATATATAAAATAATAGAGGAATCATTAAATCATCATTCTAATATAGATGATCCTTCATTAGAAGAAATTCTCGAGGTTGAAAGGCTTACCCATGAATTTATCGAAAGTAGGTGGTAATCCTGATAATCATTATAGGGCTGCTTATTTTAAGCGCCACAATTATGTTTCATGAACTTGGACATTTTATTTTCGCCAAGTTATGTAAAGTTAAAGTAAATGAGTTCGCTCTCGGAATGGGACCGAAGATCCTTTCGTTTCAAAAAGGTGAAACGACCTATGCATTAAGACTTTTTCCCATCGGCGGCATGTGCGCGATGCAGGGTGAGGATGACGACGATGACAGCGAAGGGAGTTTCCAGAAGGCAAAGGTATGGCAGAGAATCCTTATCGTTGCCGCAGGACCTGTCTTTAACTTTATACTTGCTTTTATAATAGCTTTGATCGTTATTTTCAGTACCGGAGTCGATCCCGCAAGGATTGTAGAGGTTAACACGGATTCCCCGGCGTATTCCGCAGGACTTAGGGAAGGTGACATAATAACAAAATATGAAGGAAATGGCGTTTCTAACGCGCGTGAGCTCTATATGTATTATGTCTTCGACGGTCTTCCGGAAGATTCTATAGATCTTGAAGTTCAGCGAGGAAGTGAAAAATTCGATCTGAGTTTTTCACCGCAGATCACCGAACAATATATGCTGGGTATAAATTACAGCACTGAAAGCGACAGTGTAACTATAACAGGATTCAGTGACGAATCACCGCTACGCGATGCCGGTCTTGAAGCCGGCGATACGATCACATCGATCAACGGAAACGATGTAAGTACGGTCGATAAGTTTGATGAATATATTGAAAATAATCCTCTTGACGGTTCTGTACTTGAAATAGAATACGAAAGAGAAGGTTTGTCATATAAAACAGAAGCATCACCGATAATAACGGAATCAATGAACGGCGGTTTTGCTTTTAATATGGCAAGGGAAAAAGCAGATTTCGGCACGTCTGTTTCTTACAGTTTCGGTGAGATAAAATACTGGATCAACACTACGATTAAATCTATCGGAGGATTGTTTACTGGCAGATTTGCCGTCACTGATCTTTCGGGTCCGGTCGGAGTCGTAAGCGCAATAGGAGATGTATATGAATCAGCCAAGCCTGCCGGAGGCTTTACGGTACTCATGTCATTGCTCAATATTGTAATTCTGCTTTCGGCAAACTTAGGAGTCATGAACCTGCTTCCTCTTCCTGCACTTGACGGAGGACGGCTGATATTCCTGTTTATAGAGCTTTTCCGCCGAAAGCCATGCAATCAGCGTATCGAAGGAACAATACATTTCATTGGAATTGTGGCTTTATTGGGACTTGCGGTATTTGTAGCATTCAATGATGTTTTAAAACTATTCTGATCCGGTTTTTCTGTTTATATCATTTCAAATAGTTTTTGACTTTGACTCGATACCATAATATAATTATTTTGTCATTTTTTGTTTGACGTAAAAAATCTCTTTAGGAGGCTGATATAATGTCTAATTGTGCAATCGTAGGAGTAAACTGGGGCGACGAAGGAAAAGGCCGTATGGTCGATCTTCTTACTGAGGATTACGATATA
>CASDUB010000275.1 GCA_949283905.1 uncultured Lachnospiraceae bacterium
AAGACATAAACGTGAATTCGCGCTTGTAGTGGTATTTATTTTGATCAGCGTTGTTGCCGCGATGCTGGGCAACGCCTTGATGCAGGTCATCATCGATGACTATATCCTGGAAATGGTAAATACGGGAGAAGATCTCTTTGGCGGACTTTTCGGAGTTGTTGTCGTCAGAGCCGTGATATTCGCGGTAGGCGCTTTCGGAACACTTTTATATAACAGATGTATCGCGATAATCGGTCAGAAGGTATTAAAAGAGGTTCGTGACGATATGTTTGTAAAAATGCAGACATTTCCTATCAAGTTTTTCGACACCCATACCCACGGCGACATCATGAGCGCTTATACAAACGATACCGATACTCTTAGACAGTTTATTACACAGAGTTTGCCGATGATGATCTCATCTATGGTAACTATCGTTTTCTCTTTCTGCTTTATGCTCAGATTTAATCTGATACTTACCGGAGTTGTAGTACTTGTGACTATTGTCATGGTAATTGTGTCTAAAGCATTGCTGAATTACAGCGGAAGATATTTCGGACGCCAGCAGGCTTCTACCGGCGCAGTAAACGGTTATATCGAAGAGATGTTCGGCGGACTTAAAGTAATCAAAGTGTTCTGTCATGAGGAAGACGCAAAGGCGGGAATGCGTAAGCTCAATGAAGAACTCTATGGAAATGCTTTGCGTGCAAACGGAACAGCCGGAGCTCTTATGCCCCTTATAATGGGAATGGCAAATGTGGAATACATACTGATAGCTATAATAGGAGGCGCCATGGCGCTTTTCGGAAATGGTATGTTTTCGACGACTATCGGTACTCTGATCTCATTTTTAGGACTTATAAGGCAGTTTACAAACTCCATAGCACAGACAGCACAGCAGATGAATATGGCTGCTTTGGGACTTGCAGGAGCTAAACGTATTTTCGCTCTTATGGACAATGAGCCGGAAGAGGATGAAGGATATGTAACGCTCGTTCACGCAAAAGAAGAAAACGGCGAACTTATAGAATGTGAAGACGGCGATATATATGCATGGAAGCATCCGCATCATGACGGAACTCTTACATATGCGAAAGTTCAGGGAAGCGTAGTTTTCGACCATGTCGATTTCAGCTACGACGGACGAAAAGAAGTACTGCATGAAATTTCGCTTTATGCTAAACCGGGTCAGAAGATCGCCTTTGTAGGAGCTACAGGCGCCGGAAAGACGACGATCACCAATCTTATCAACCGTTTTTATGATCTTGCCGACGGTAAGATACGATATGACGGAATCAACATAACCAAGATCAAAAAACCTGATCTGAGACGTTCTATGGGTATCGTTCTGCAGGACGTAAATCTGTTTACGGGTACTGTAATGGATAACATACGTTACGGAAAACTCGACGCAACAGATGAAGAATGTATTGCTGCGGCTAAGCTTTCGGGAGCCGATTCGTTTATCTCGAGACTTCCTGAGGGATACAATACGATGATCAACGGCGACAATAACAACCTGTCCCAGGGACAGTGTCAGCTTATCTCGATTGCCAGAGCGGCAGTTGCCGATCCTCCGGTAATGATCCTGGATGAGGCCACATCTTCCATCGATACAAGAACGGAAGCTCTTGTACAGAAAGGTATGGATGCTCTTATGGAGGGAAGAACGGTATTTGTTATAGCCCATCGTCTTTCAACTGTAAGAAATTCAAAAGCTATCATGGTTCTGGAACATGGACGTATAATCGAGCGCGGTACGCATGAGCAGCTGATCGAACAAAAAGGTCAGTACTATCAGCTTTATACGGGCGCATTCGAATTGGAATAACATCATTTTATATTCAGACACAAAAAAGGCATCAGTCAAAAAAACTGATGCCTTTTAAAATGCGCTCGTTTATGATTTTGCTTTATCCGCTTTTTTCTTCGGAAGCAGCAGGCTTAAAAGCAGTGATACTACGAATACTCCCGCAACTGCGTTTCCGTTAAATACATCGCCTATTACAGGCGGGAAAGCCGCGAAGAAGTTTCCGGAGGTCTGGGTAAGACCAACTCCGATACAGAATGAAAGCGATACGATGATCATTGTTCTGTCGTCAAATTCGCAGCCTTTGAGCATCTTGATGCCTTCATACATGATAGAGCCGAACATCATTACGGTGCAGCCACCGAGAACGGCCTGCGGAAGCGAATTGAAAAACGCTCCGAGCGGCGGGAACAGCGATGCGAGGATAAGGACCAGCGCGCCTGTAAAAATAGTAAAGCGGTTAATAACGCCGGTCATTGTTACAAGTCCTACGTTCTGGCTGAAGGATGTCAGAGGAAGACATCCGAAACATCCTGAAATGGCGCTTGAAAAACCGTCTACCGCAAGAGAACCCTGAAGT
>CASDUB010000276.1 GCA_949283905.1 uncultured Lachnospiraceae bacterium
ATACTTCTCCTGAATCGTCGTCGTATGATATAAGACCGAGTTTTTCGGACATTCCGTATTTCATTACCATTGCTCTGGCTATCGCCGATACCTGACGGATATCCTGTGATGCTCCTGTTGTGATGTCGTCAAATACGAGCTCTTCGGCTATTCTGCCGCCGAGTCCTACCATGATACGCTGGAGCATTCTGCCTTTTGTCTCGAACATGTTGTCTTTTTCCATCTGCGGCATAGTATAGCCTGCCGCTCCCATTCCGGTTGGTATGATCGAGATCGTATATACGGGATTCATATCCGGAAGCACCTGGAAAAGTATAGCGTGTCCCGCTTCATGATATGCCGTAATTCTCTTCTCTTCGTCAGATATGACTTTGCTCTTTTTCTCTTTTCCTACGCCTATCTTCAGAAATGATTCTTTGATATCTTCCTGGCTGATAAACGCTTTGTTAAGTCCTGCCGCTCTTATGGCCGCTTCATTCATCAGGTTTTCAAGGTCTGCGCCCGTAAATCCTGCCGTATTCTGCGCTATCTGCTTAAGGTCTACGTCGTCTCCGAGCGGTTTGTCTTTTGAATGTACTTTTAATATCTCTTCGCGTCCCTTAACGTCCGGCGCTCCTACTGTGATCGTTCTGTCGAATCGTCCCGGTCTTCTTATGGCCGGATCGAGGATATCTACACGGTTTGTAGCCGCCATGACTATTATGCCTTCGTTTACGCCGAATCCGTCCATCTCTACAAGGAGCTGGTTGAGCGTCTGTTCTCTTTCGTCGTGTCCGCCGCCCATACCTGAGCCTCGTTTTCTCGCAACGGCGTCTATCTCGTCGATAAACACGATACAAGGATGATTTCTCTTCGCGTCTTCAAAAAGATCGCGCACTCTTGATGCTCCTACGCCGACGAACATCTCCACGAAATCTGAACCCGAAATTGAAAAGAACGGTACTCCGGCTTCTCCTGCGATCGCCTTTGCAAGGAGCGTTTTTCCTGTTCCCGGCTGTCCCACAAGGAGTACTCCTTTAGGGATACGCGCGCCGAGTTTTGTATATTTTTCAGGAGCTTTGAGGAAATCTACGATCTCTTCGAGCTCTTCTTTTTCCTCTGAAAGTCCGGCCACGTCTGTGAATCTGATCTTCTGATTTTCCTGTGTTGTAAGTCTTGCCTTGCTCTTTCCGAAATTCATCATTTTGGCGTTTGTTCCTCCCGACGATGAGGAGCGGCCTATGATGTTTATGATAAATACGAATATAATTATTCCGAGCAGAACAGGCGTAAGCCATGTCCATATGCTGTCAGCAGGCATATCTTTGATGGCGTACTCTATATTTTTCGCCTCAAGCTGCGTTTCTGCTTCTTTTGTATCCGTGACGTTTACTTTTCCCTTTGTTCCGTCTTTTAAGTCAAACTCTACGGTACCTGTCGGTACTTCTTTATTCTGTTCTATGACGGCTCCCGTGATATTTCCCGATTCTACAGCCTGATTGTAAACGGTATTGCTTACCTGCACTCTGTCCGAATCCATATTTCTCGAATATGCGAACACGGCAAAAACAGCAGCAAGAAATACCAGATATAATATCCAGCTGTAAGATTGTTTACGCATTATCTGTTTTCCTCCGACACACTTATTTCTATTATCTTTTTTGTATTTTCAGACACTTTGCAGTCTTCGCTGATCCTGTGTCCTATAACCCATATTATTTTTGATCCGTCTGCGAGACATACCCTCCTGTCCCGCTCTTCTTTGGGGATTTTTTCATCGATGAAGTAGTCTTTCAACTTCTTTTTATGACCGGATTTATCCGTTATCAGATAGTCTCCGCTTTTGCGGAATCTGATTATACAATTATTGTTAATTTTATCATAATCGAACCATTTAGTATATCTTTTTTTCGGTATGGCGTCCGCGCTGTAAGTGTTTTCAAACACCCTCACGTTGAACTTCAGCCCTGCGAATTTTATATCTTCTTTTGTAAATCTGACCTCTTCTTCACGGCTTTCGTTCTCTTCGTTTTTCTTTTTTGAAAGCTCTATTCCCCCATAAACTCTTTTGGCGATGATACCATAAGGCAGCTCTATATATCTTCCGGTCTGCTTTGTCATAAGCAAAAGTATATCTTCCGTATGACCGCGCGTAAGATCCACGAGAGTCCCTGTCAGTTTCTTTAACGCATCCATAAGGATATATCCCGCCATCAGTTTTTTCTCGTCGAGTATCTCCGGTTTTATCACTATGCTTTCTTTATCTGATGCCGTAAGTTTTTCCGCCTTCGTTTTGGCCAGTTCTTTTATTATCTGATCCGCCTCTTCTATATCGGCCGCCGCCGCGCTTATATGTTTTACGCTCTGTTTATTTATATTCTGTTCGAGATACGGAAGCACGTTTATACGGATCTTATTTCTCGAATAATCGTCTTTGAGATTGCTGCTGTCGGTGCGCCATACGATATTCCTGATCTTCAGCGACTCTTCTATCTCTTCTCTTGTCATGCATAAAAGCGGACGTATGGTATTTCCATTTACCGCCGCTATGCCCTTTAATCCCGACAGTGAAGATCCTCTTGCCATATTAAATAGAACCGTCTCCGCTCTGTCGTTTATGTGATGAGCCAACGCTATCTTGGTCGCGAAGCCGTTCTCTATGCATATTGATGCCGCCTTTCGTCTGGCGATCCTGCCTGTCTCTTCAAGACCTTTTTTATTTTCTTCGGCGAGTTTTTTTATGTCGTATCTGAAAAGCCTTATCTCTATCCCTCGTTCTTCACAGAATCTGACGGCGTAAGCTTCGTCTCCGTCGCTCTCTTCGTCTCTGAGACAGTGGTTGACATGAAAAGCTTTTACTTTTATCCCAAGTCTGTCTTTTATCTCATACAAAAACTGAAGAAGGCAAACCGAATCAGCTCCTCCCGATAATCCGACGCAGACACTGTCCCCTTCTTCTGTCATTTTATTATTTATGATATATCTGATGATTTTTTCCGTATCTTTTTTCATATTTTCTGGCCCGCGCAAATACAAAAATAAAGCTCCCGTACATATGTATGGGAGCGAATAGCATCAAGTTTCACTTTTCTTTGAAAATAATTTCCCCGTCTTTTACGAAGCCCAGCTTGTTTTTTGCGGTCTGTTCATAATACTCATCACTCTTCATGTATTCCTGCAGATCTTCGATATCTTCAGTCCGCTGTTCTTCGTCGCTTATCTGCTCCTGCAGATCGTCGATACGGGCGTTATTATTTGAGATTCTTCCATTAAGGCTTATGCCGTTTATGGCTAAAACGATCAGCAACATGAGCATGACCAGCACGATTGCAAGCATCGCTCCGGACATGGGATTAATTTTCTTAATTCTATTTTTCGCATGTTTGATTCTCGCCATATCTGTTCCTTAAAGCATCTTATACATATCTGCCGCGTCATCTTTTTTTACGGTTTCCTGTACGTTGACTATCTCTGCCTTTACCGTTCTGTTTCCGAACTGTATCTCGAGGATGTCTCCCGCTTTTACCGCCGACGACGCTTTTGCTGTTTTGCCGTTTACGGAAACTCTTCCCGCGTCGCACGCCTCATTGGCGACTGTGCGGCGTTTTATGAGTCTTGATACCTTTAAAAATTTGTCTAATCTCATTTAATTATGCGTTTACTTTGTCTTTTAAAGCTTTTCCTGCTTTGAAACGTGGTGATTTAGAAGCTTTGATTGTCATCTCTTCACCTGTAAGAGGATTTCTTCCCTGTCTTTCAGGACGATCAAGAATATCGAATGTTCCGAATCCGATAAGCTGAACTGATTCACCTTTTTTAAGCTCGTCTCCTACTACTTCTATAAAAGCCTCAACTGCATGTTTTGCATTCTCTTTTGTTAATCCTGTCTTTTCTGCAACTGCTGCTACTAATTCGTTTTTCTTCATTATTAAAGTTCTCCTTTTTAATAAAATGTCTTTTTTATCCTATATACTTATAAACGCAAGGTACTCATTTGTCAAGCATTCCTTTGATTTATAATACAATATCATAAGTTTTTATAATTTTGTTTATGGTTTTTTATTGATTTTTTGCGAAATATACGTCAAAAGATACTGTTTTTCGTTCTTTTCGGGATCTTCGATGACCTCATTTAAAGCTTCGTTTAACAGCTCTCCTATCTGAGGTCCGGCCTTGATTCCGAGGTTCATTACGTCTTTTCCTGTTATGGCCAGCTGTTTTAAAGATACGCACTGGTTCTCGCTTATCACCTTTTCGTACTGTTTTTTCATCCTGTCCATATGCGCCAGGATCTTTTCCTTGTCGTAATCGCTTTTTCCGAGGGTATCCGCCGTCTGAACTTTTACAAACAACGGAAACATATCGGCTCCCATAACGTTCATCGCTTTTCTGATATTTTTTATCTCGGAGGGGAATCTCCAGTCATGATATTTTATCAGGATCTTTACTTTTCTTATGGTATCGTTGTCCATTTTCAGGCGTTTTAATATGCCGTCCGCCATCCTTACGCTGATCTCGGCATGCCCTTTAAAATGATCATTTCCGTCAGCATCCGTCCTTCTTGCTTCAGGCTTTCCTATATCGTGAAGCAGCATCGTCAGCCGCAGTACTCTGTCAGCTTCTATGCACTCAAGAGTCTTTACTATATGATCTCCGACATTGTATATATGATATTTTGTGTTCTGCGGGGTTTCAAAGGCCCTGTCCAGTTCAGGAAGAAAGACTTTAGTCATCCCGAGTTCATAAGCTTTCTTTATATACTCGGGGTGCTTCGAAACGAGCAGCTTGATAAGCTCGGTGCATATCCTCTCCGCACTGATTTTGGCGAGATTAGGCGCCAGGATACGTATCGCTCTTTTCGTCTCTTCATCTATGTCAAATGAAAGCTGCGCCGAAAATCTGACGGCGCGCAGTATCCTGAGAGCATCTTCCGAAAGTCTTTCCATCGGATCTCCGACGCATCTGATCAGTTTGTTTTTCAGATCATCGTATCCTCCAAACGGATCCTGAAGTCCGTTCTCGTAATTATACGCCATGGCGTTTATCGTAAAGTCGCGTCTTTGAAGATCTTCTTTTAAATCTTTTACGAATTCGACATTTTCCGGATGCCTTGCGTCTTTATATTCTCCGTCCGTTCTGTATGTTGTAACTTCAAAGCTCTGATCCTGCATAAGAACAGTAACCGTTCCGTGCTCGATCCCGGTATCGACGGTTCTTTTAAATATCCTCTTGACGTCTCCGGGCAGCGCGGATGTGGTGATATCCCAGTCGTTAGGAGTCCGTCCCAGAATTATATCTCTTATACATCCTCCGACGGCATACGCTTCGTATCCGTTTGACTGCAGTATTTTTATTATTTTGTCGACATTTTCGGGAAGCTCGATGTTTAATCCGTACATTTTCTCTCCACTAATGCTCTGCTGTTTGTCTTTAACTCTTGCAGCATATCAAACGCTATTCCGAGAAGGACCGCTCCTTCTTTACTGTTCAGATAACGTCTGTCTGTTTCTGAAAAAATTCCGACGTTTTCTATCAGATGTTTTATATCAGACATGTCTGAGATGACCGTCTTTACGGAAGTAACTGACTGGGCGAATCTGAAGGCCCATCCTGCCACTGTATCGTCAGGACGCATCATTTTAAGTACTTCTTTTCTTGCCGTCGTCAGGTTGCACAGCTTGCCCCTGTCGAGCGCCTCTGTCGCCCAGATAGGCACGCCTCTGCTCTTTAAGATCTCTACTTTTCTCTTTACTTTTTTCATCGCCCAAAGCATATAGTTTAATGGCAGCTGGCAGAATTCTATTTCTTCTCCGTATGTATCGAGAAATTTATTTATCGTATCTGTACTGCCGAATGTCGAAAAACCGAGGTGGCGGATCTTTCCTTCTTTTTTCATTTCTATAAAGTATCTGACAGCGCTGTTGTTCAGATCCGTATAGTCATCGACATTGTAATCGTCGATATCGTGCATCAGATAAAAATCAAAGTATTCGACTCTGCAGTCTTTTAACTGTTTTTCAAATACGTTCTTGGGATCTTTCATCAGTTCTTTATTGTATCCCGGAAATTTATTCGCCAGCAGAAAACTCTTTCTCGGATGATGCGACAGGGCTCTTCCCAGCGATTCCGCTGCTTTTCCGTCATGATATCCCCACGCAGTATCAAAATAATTGACTCCGTTTTTGATCGCGTAGTCCACCATCATAGTCAGATCAGCTTCGTCGATCTTTGATATGTCATTCGCCGTTGAAGGAAGTCTCATGCTTCCGAATCCCAGTTTCGAAATCTTTACATCTTTAAAAGTACTGTATTTCATAAAGCGCTCCTTTAAATAATACATTAAATCCGGACTGTGATCTTAAAAATAAGATAATTAAAAATATTATATATTTAAAACAGCCTTATAACAATAATTCTTTTGTTTTTCGTCAAATTGCATATCATTACTATGTTTGGTTTGCTTTTTTCTTTATTTATACACAAGTTTGTTATATTATATAATAAAAGATTAAAAGCATATAATGCGAAGCAATTCGTGATATCTAATAATATATAATTCGGAGACTGACATATGGAATTTAAAGATACACTTAATAAAAGCCGTATTGTGAGGTCAATGTTCACCAGTTCTTTTATAACAATGCTGCTGGCAAGTATAGCCCTTTTAATAGGCACTCTTGTCGACGGTATTATGATAGGAAATTTTCTTCAGACTAACGATATGGCGGCATACGGACTTATTCATCCTGTTGCCATACTTTTACTTGCAGTTACGGGTATTTTTTCATCCGGTTCCCAGATCATTTGTACAAAGCACATGAGCATGGGAGAATCAGACAAGGCTAACGGCATTTTTTCTCTTACCTTTATAATGCTGCTTTTTGTTTCGGGAATACTCACGGCTGTTTTTATTATTTTCGCAACTCCCGTCGTTCAGCTTTTAGGCGCCCGGGGCGAGCTTCTTCCTCTCGGAAGGGATTATCTGCTCGGTCTTGCGATCGGTTTTCCGGGAGTACTGCTGGCCACGACGATGGCGCCTTTCGCGCAGCTTGACGGCCATCAGAAAGTAACTATTATCTCTATAGTGATGATGATAGCCGTAAATATCGCCGTCGCGATCTTAAATGTGACTGTTTTTCACGGCGGCCTTTTCGGAATGGGTATGGCGACTTCTCTCGGCTCCTATGCGGCTTTTATAATTTCGCTGATACACTTTTTGACAAACAAAAAGGGATACAGGCTTACGATTAAAAATCTGCCCTGGAAGCTGTCAGGAAAGATCATCCTTCCGGGACTTCCTACAGCCGGCGGAAGGCTTTTCGCGACATTCAGAACGCTGATCCTGAATTATCTTCTCATCGCGATATCAACCTCCACCGCTCTCGCCGCTTATTCTGCCCGCATGAATATCGGTACATTTTTTGCCGCCACAGGCGCAGCCTCGGGAATGACTACACTGTCACTGACGGGTATATTTTTCGGTGAAGAGGACAGAACGAGTCTTTCAAAGATGTTTAAAGTCGTGATGATCAACTCCATTGTCATCGCTTCGGCTATAATGGTATTTCTGCTTGCGGCGTCTGAAGGCGTTATAGATCTGTATATGAACACAGATGCCGCCACCCTTGAAATGACGTCAAGAGCCTTAAGATTCTGCGCTCTGAGTCTTCCTTTCTATGCGGCCAACAACGTTCTGGTAAACTATCTGCAGGCAATCAGACGAGTTGTTTTTACAAATATTCTGATCTTCTGTCAGAACCTCGCTTTCTGCATACCTTTCGCGCTGCTGCTCTGTCCTTATTTCGGAACGGACGCCGTTTGGGCTTCTTATCTGATATGCGAGATACTTACGACATTGCTGTATCTGATCGTCGCTTATCTGTACAGTAAAAAGAATTCGCCGGCAAAGAGAAATCTTCTGATGCTCTCGGATTCTTTCGGTATCGACAACGACGACCTGCTGGAAGGTACGATCACATGTGCCGAGGAGCTGCCGGTTGTTTCGATGAAGCTGGAAATGTTCTGCCTCAGCAGGAATTCAAGCGAGGATAAGACCGCCGTTGTAATAACGGCTTTTGAGGAGATGACAAAGAACATCCTGACCCACGGCTTTTGCGACGGCAAAAAACATACCATAGATTACAGGATATTCAAAAAAGACAAAGACTACGTTCTGAGGCTTCGCGACAACTGCAGACCTTTTAATCCGATGGCAAAACTTGACGATATGGACGCCCACGGCGACAGTAAGCATATGGGTATCAGGATCACGTCGATCGTAGCCAAAGATATTAGCTACATATCTATAATGAACATGAACAATCTTATCCTTACTGTCTGAAACACATGGCATAATAAGAAAGAGTCCCTGAAGCGATTCTCACATATCGCTTCAGGGACTCTTTCTTATTATTCTATTTCAGGAGGTTTATTCAACCTTTTTTAGCGATTACTCTCTTAACTGCAGCGATGATATCTTCTGCAAGGAGGTTGTACTCGCCCATAAGGAACTGCTGATCGCCTACCTGTCCGAAACGGTTCTGGATTCCGATCATTTCCATAGGAACAGGGCAGTTCTTAACTACTACGTTTGCAACCTGTGAACCAAGTCCGCATCCAACCTGGTGGTTCTCACATGTTACGATGCATCCTGTCTCTTTTGCTGATTTGATGATAAGCTCTTCGTCGATAGGTTTCCAGCAGAACATATCGATAAGTTTTGCTGAGATTCCTTCTTTTGCAAGAGCTTCCTGAGCTTTAAGAGCTTCGTCAACAAGGATACCGGAAGCGATGATTGTTACATCTTTTCCTTCTTTAAGTGTAACGCCTTTTCCGATCTCGAACTCTGAGCCGTCAGCGTAGATTGTCTTAAATCCTTTTCTGATAAGACGAAGGTATGTAAGTGTAGGAACTTTTGCACATGCTTTTGTAAGAGCGTATGTCTGAACATAGTCGCATGAATCGAGAACAACTGCGTTTGGAATGCTCAGGTAAAGAGCTCCGTCTTCAAACGGCATATGTGTTGCGCCGTTGAACGCCGCTGTTACTCCCGGGTCAGATCCGATAACGTGTACAGGTACTTCCTGATATCCTGCCGCAAGGAATGCCTGGTCAAAACATCTTCTTGCCGCAAATGCACCGAATGAATGGAAGAATACGTTGAATCCTGTAGCCGCAAGGCCTGAAGCTACGCCCATACCGTTCTGCTCTGCGATACCTGCGTTAAAAACTCTGTCAGGATGAGCTTTTATAAGCTTTGGCACATTTATACATCCGCCAAGGTCGCAGTCGATATGCGCGATAGTGTTGTCTTTTTCCATCATCTCGAGCATTGCTGCGATATATCCGTCACGGTTTCCTCTTTTATCTGTTTCATGATTTCCGATTAATGTAAAACTCATTTCTGCTGCCTCCTTATTAAGCGTTCTTAATTGCTTCGTAAGC
>CASDUB010000277.1 GCA_949283905.1 uncultured Lachnospiraceae bacterium
ACCGAGTGAAACTGCCATTGCTGCAATCAATGTACCAGCACAGATTTTCTTAAATAATCTTTTTTTCATGCTTC
Organism: uncultured Lachnospiraceae bacterium; assembly: GCA_949283905.1. Classification (GTDB taxonomy): domain Bacteria; phylum Bacillota; class Clostridia; order Lachnospirales; family Lachnospiraceae; genus Alectryocaccobium. The sequence goes on from CASDUB010000277.1 coordinate 75, forward strand.
CTTCCCTTTCTTTAAAATGATATGACGTGTTGCGATGACAGTTTCGTCTTTTATAAATTTTACACAAACGTATTTAAATTTATCGGACGTTTTTGTCATCTTTTTATAGTTTAGATTATCTTTCATAAAAGACATTTTGTCAATACTTTTTTTTAGTGTTTTGCAAAAGTATTTAAATAACGAGTTCTCAATGACTACATTCGCTCAACGTTTTCACGATGTTCGCATAAATAAGCGGGTTACCGCATCTGCCCGATAACCCGCTTATTTTCACCATTATTAATCAATAGAACTGATCATTTTCAACGTTCATATTGTCTACGCGCATTGTACAATCCCAATGCTCTGCCAGCTTTCCGTCCTGCAAACGATACATATCAAACACTTTAGCAACTGTTCCGTCTGCAAAAGAACATCTGAAGAATATGCACACCATGTCTTCGTCTCCAAGAAGTTTGACGATTTCCGCATGAGGTTTCTTCTTAACGAATTCTGTAATAAAATTCATGAACCCTGCTTTTCCCTGCGCCACTCCCGGCGAATGCTGTATATAATCGTCTCTCATATACTCATCAACGGCTGAGATATCCCATCCATTGAAAACTTTTTCATAAAACTCTTTTATGATTTCTTTATTACTGCGCATAAGCATTCTCACTTTCTGTTCTTTTATAGATCAATATCTCTTAAACCTTCCGGCTTTTGTCATTCTATCAGGCAATGCCGGAGCTTTTTCTATCGTTTTCACGATTGCATTCTGAGGACATACTTCTATACAGCGATCGCATTTTGAACAGTAATCATCCTCTATGATATGGATATATCCCTCCATACCTTCAATGCAATTGTCCGGACATACATTAAGACATACCATACATCCGTCGCATTTTCTCGGATCCACATACATCCTGATAAAGGATTTGCACGCTCCTGTCGGACAGTATTTTTTCTTTATATGAGACTCATATTCGTCGCGGAACATATCTATCGAATCAGCAGCTTCAAGTCCCGAAAACTCACCGATGGAGCACTGTGTGCTGTAAACCATGCTCTCTCCGATTTTCTTCATTACATCAAGAGCTCTGAGTACGCCCGCTTTATCCTCGATCTCATCAAGTCTCATATCCTGCTGCGCAAGCCCTTCTCTGCAGAATGTGCATTTTCCGCAAGATCTGCTTCTGTTGACTTTTACATCCTTCTGTACCTGATCCACAATACAGCATATCTTATCGTAAATACGGATAACTCCGTCTCCCAAAGGCAGATCTTTTTCAATGGAAGTATTCAGAAAATCAAGACCTTTTAACCGTCCTGCGACTTTTATCATCTTTACATTGTCTTTATCGATTGAAGCCAGTTCGGACAAAGGAGTACCATATGGCACATATGCCATTTCAAATACTGTTTTTGTTTCGCTGCCGATCATCTCAATTTTCACAGGCGTATTGTCATAATCATTTCCAAGGGCCATATCGCCTGCTTTTCTTGCCGTTTCAAGATGAACGATAAGACTTCCTCTGTGTTCTCTTACAGGTACGATGCCGTATTCTATTGTCAATTCATCTCCTGCGTATTTTTTCAGACACTGTGCGAATGTTTCGCATCCTTCAGGAAGATATATAAATTTTTTCTTTGCGCCTGTCAGCTCTGCGATCTTATCTATTCCCAAACATATGCTTTCACACTTATCTTTAAGAACAGTGAGAAGCTCATAAGAGCTGTCAAAATTATTAAGAGCAGCAACCACAGCTGCATCCTCATTATTTGAGGCAGCAATAAATTCTTTCATTTTTTTTGCTAACGGAACTATATACATTCCATAATCTCTGATATCCGCTTTTTCTATCTCCTCAAGAGACAAGTTTCTTATTGCTGTCATCATTACACCTCCTCCTGAACAGATTCATAGTCGCCCCAAAGTCTCGGCGCTTCAATATTCAATCTGAGATCACACTGCAGGCATCTTCCGGCTTCTTTACAAATATTATCCGCTGATATTCCGAAATCCATTTCACAGAAACTGTTTTTACGCTTGTCGGCGCTTAATTTATCAGGCTCTTCACGTTTCTGATAAGCAAAGCCTTCTATCATGCCGATATTTCCGTCTGCCTTTTCAACCGGCGCAAGAACTTCGCTGATATCACCGTCGCCTCCAAGGTAACGATCAACAGAAATTGCTGCATCGCGTCCTGACGCGATTGCCTGAATTAC
>CASDUB010000278.1 GCA_949283905.1 uncultured Lachnospiraceae bacterium
ACAAGTATGATCTGGGACAATATTCTCATACTTGAAAACCATGGAGCAATTCATAGGGCAATGCATTTGAATTATATCAGTTCAAGTGCGCAAAATGATTATTTATGGGAAGATAAAAATGCAATTTTTATGTTGGTTGAAAATAATCCGACCTCTGTTGTTTACAGATCGTATCTTGAAAAATTTCCGACAGATAAAATAGATGTGTTTTTTGTCGGAACTGAAAATGATATTAATAAAGTTGTAAAATTTATACCTGCAAGTGAAAAAGTACATTGTGTCGTAAGCGATTCATCTGACTATATGACGTTGCTGAAAGTGGCAGCAGATATAGCAGATAAAGATAATTATGAAAATATTGGTGTACTCTGTTTGAACCATATAGCCAAAAATGAAAAAACAAAAGCGATTGTATCATGGTATAAATCCGAGTGGAATAATCTTGTATGTAATGAGAATGTTATCGGAAATCATTTAAAGCATATGAAAGATAATGAACGTTTAGGATTATTTGTGCCGTCAAAGCCTCGACATGGGGTTTTATTCCCATATATGGAAAAAGAATGGTGTGGCAAATTTGATGAAGCAAAAAAATTACTTAATGATTTACATCCTGCTTTAAATATCAATATTAAAGAAGGGCCACAGGCTCCTGTAGGTGGAAATTTCTGGATAAAAAGCAATATTCTTAAAGGCTTTATTAAATTTATTCCAAAGAATTGCGATAAGGAGCTGGCTATGCTATGCATTTCTGCATTTGCACAGTCATTAAGACATTATACGTGTGTTGCATATTCAGACGATTTCTATGAATCAGACATAACAAATCAGATATTTATGTTTAGGGAAAACAATAAAGCATTGTTTGAAAGATATGGCGCAAACATGCATGTGTGGGTAAGATATGTTACAGAACAGGATGCTTTAGCGCAGAGTAAAAATACAAAATAAGAATAGTATCCGAATTCTTGAATTTCCAATTGAATAATGCTACTATAATACAAATATGTTTTTTGACATAGGAAGACTAAATATTAAGCGAGGAAAAAATAAATGCGAACATACCTTGTAACAGGCGGCGCCGGATTTATCGGTTCCAACTATATTCACTATATGTTTAAAAAATACGGTGATACGATCCGTATTATCAATGTAGATAAACTTACTTATGCGGGTAATCTTGAAAACTTAAAAGATATCGAGGATAAAGAAAATTATACTTTTATCCGCGCAGATATCTGTGATTCAGATGCCATCATGAAGATATTCGAAGAAAATGATATAGACAGAGTAGTTCATTTTGCTGCGGAAAGCCACGTAGACAGAAGCATTAAGAACCCGGAGGTTTTTGTAAAGACAAATGTTCTCGGAACTCTTGTAATGCTCAACGCTGCAAAAGCCGCTTGGGAGCTTCCTGACGGAACATTTAAACCGGATCATAAGTTCCTTCATGTTTCTACAGATGAGGTTTACGGTTCTCTTGAAAAAGAAGGAGAATACTTCTACGAGACAACTCCATATGATCCGCACAGCCCATATTCGGCAAGCAAGGCTTCTTCAGATTTTCTTGTAAAAGCTTATATGGACACATATAAATTCCCTGCAAATATCACAAACTGCAGCAACAACTATGGTCCTTATCAGTTCCCGGAGAAGCTCATCCCTCTGATGATAAATAACGCTCTTCAGGGAAAAGATCTTCCTGTATACGGCGACGGAAAGAACGTAAGAGACTGGCTTTATGTTGAAGACCACGCAAAGGGAATCGACATGGTTCAGGAAAAGGGAAGACTTTTTGAGACTTATAATATCGGCGGACACAACGAAAAGCAGAATATTGAGATAATCCATATCATACTTGATACTCTCAGAGAAAAGCTTCCTGACAGCGATCCGAGAAAAGCTCATATCAGCGAAAAACTTATCAAGTATGTTGAGGACAGAAAAGGTCATGACCGCCGTTATGCGATAGCTCCTGACAAGATTAAAGCTGAGGTAGGCTGGTATCCGGAGACAAAATTCGAAGACGGCATCAAAAAGACTATAGAATGGTTCTTTGCCAATGAAGATTGGATGAAAAATGTAACAAGCGGCGACTATCAGAAGTATTACGAAGATATGTACAGCGGCAAATAAAAGGGGAATAAATAATGAAGGGAATTATTTTAGCAGGAGGATCAGGAACAAGGCTTTATCCGCTCACAATGGTAACAAGCAAGCAGCTTTTACCTGTATACGATAAGCCTCTGATCTATTATCCGTTAAGCGTGCTTATGCTCGCGGGACTTAAAGATATTTTGATTATATCTACGCCGACAGATACTCCGAGATTTGAGGCGCTTTTAGGCGACGGCTCACAGTTTGGAATCAGCCTTTCTTATAAGGTTCAGCCGAGTCCTGACGGACTTGCTCAGGCGTTTATCCTTGGTGAAGAATTCCTTGGAGATGAAGCAGGGGCTATGGTTCTCGGTGATAACATTTTCTATGGAAACGGCATCAGCAAGCTTCTTAAAGCGGCTGTGGAAAATGCGGAAGAAAATAACAGAGCGACTGTATTCGGTTACTATGTTCAGGATCCGGAGAGGTTTGGAGTTGTTGCTTTTGATGAGAAGGGTCAGGCAACGAGCATTGAAGAAAAACCGGCAAACCCAAAGAGCAATTACGCGGTGACTGGATTATATTTTTATCCTGCAGGAGTCAGTGCAAAAGCAAACGAAGTAAAACCTTCCGCAAGAGGAGAACTCGAGATCACCACATTGAATGAAATGTATCTCGAAGAAGGCCGACTTGACGTTCAGCTTTTAGGACGCGGTTATGCATGGCTTGATACGGGAACTATGGACAGTCTTGTAGAAGCTGCCGACTTTGTTCAGATGATCGAAAAACGCCAGGGTATCAAGATCGCGGCTCTCGAAGAGATCGCTTACAGATATAACTGGATAGATAAAAAAACTCTGCTTGAATCTGCAGAAAAATACGGAAAGAGTCCGTATGGAATGCATCTGAAAGCTGTAGCTGAAGGAAGAGTCAGAGAATAAAGTGAATAATAATTGTTTTTGTCGCATGGTGAAAGTCATGCGACAAAGCTGTGTTTAAAGATAAGACTAAAGAGGTGCCAAAAATGGGAAAAATAACGGTTGAAACATGTGAAATTGAAGGATTAAAGGTCATAACACCGACAGTATTCGGCGATGAGCGCGGATATTTTATGGAGACATATAATTACAATGATTACAAGGCTGCCGGAATAGACATGGAGTTTGTTCAGGACAATCAGTCAGCGTCTAAAAAAGGCGTACTCCGCGGACTTCATTTCCAGATCAATTATCCCCAGGATAAACTTGTTCGTGTTGTGTCAGGAGAGGTTTTTGACGTTGCAGTTGACTTAAGGCCGGGTTCAAAGACATTCGGAAAATGGCATGGCGTAATTCTTTCAGCAGAAAACAAAAAACAGTTTTTCATCCCGAAGAATTTTGCTCATGGATTTATCGTTCTTTCTGACTACGCTGAATTTGCCTATAA
>CASDUB010000279.1 GCA_949283905.1 uncultured Lachnospiraceae bacterium
AAGCCGCCATAGGCATTTCGCCGCCGCAGTATTGAGGAAGTGAAAAATGTCCGTTGTGGTTCAGTTCAATAGAGGCCAGAGCGCCATACATATGCACATAGTCCGTGAGCCGATGAAGAAAAGTAAGACTTTTTTCAGTGGTAAGATCTATATGCGATGCATGAGCCGAACTGTTGACATGATCGAGAAGCGCTTCGCCAAGCGTCACCATGGCGGCGCCGCCTCGCGCCTTGCCGCCATAGTATAATACGCCTTCCATGTTTAACTGATGACTGAAGGGATCAGTTATATGGCCATGGTTGGAGGGGGCTGTAATCATTCTGTTTTTTAATGTTTTACCTCTAATCTCAAGAGGCGTAAAAAGCAACGGGTATTTTTCTTCATAAGGTTGTCTGTATTCCATTAAAACACCCCTTTACGAAATGGTAGCGACCGCGTCATACGCTTCGTGTATTGCGTCTTTTACAATTCTCGCTTTTTTGCAGTCTCCTATATTCTTAACGTCAAACGCCGTCTGTGAAAAACTGTCTCTGAGCTCTTCACGAGCTTTCATTCCCGCGCAGAGAATAACCGTATCAGCGTCGATATGTCCCTTATTTCCGGTTTTATCGATATATTCGATGCCCGAATCTGTTATCGCCGTGCATTTTGTATCAGTAAGCGATACGACTCCCGCTCTGTCCATATATCTGAGCACATGAAGTCTTTCCGAAAGCATCGCGTCAGGGCAAAGGTATTGTCCCATTTCAACAACAGTGCACTTCTTTCCGATCCGGTTAAGATGAATGGAAAGTTCGCTTCCCACCATTCCTCCGCCGATGATGACCGCCGTATCTCCCACGATCTCCTCATGTCCTATAACTTCGAGGGCCGTAACTACATTTTTTGATTCAACGCCCGGTATTTTCGGGATCAGTGTCTCTGATCCGACAGCTACTATAACGGCATCAGGTCTTTGCGCCATAACAGCATCGGCGTCCGCTTCAATATTGAGCCGGACATCGATTTTTCTTTTTTCCACCTGTCTTACAAGATAATCTCGAAATTTCGCGAGATCGTGTTTAAACGGGATGTGATCGGCATAATTTATGATTCCGCCCAGGCGTCCGCTTTTCTCGTAAAGAATCACATCGTGTCCGTCATCTGCCGCATATATGGCAGCCTGCATTCCTGCCGGACCTCCTCCTACAACGACAACTTTTCTCTTGTAAGGAGTTCTTCTGATATGTCTTCTGTATTCATAATTATTGTGAAGCGGATTTACCGAACAATGCGTGCATCTTGTCGCCGTCCAATCCTGAAGCACGTTTGTTGTTATGGCAACGCGGTTTCCGGAATCGATACAGTGATTGCATCTGATACACGGACGTATGTCGTCTTCTCTTCCTTCGCGGACTTTTTTCGCCCAGTGATTGTCGGCAACGGTGCTTCTTGCCATCTCAAGATAGTCAACATAACCTTCGGCAATAAGTTTTTCCGCTTTTTCGGGATCGCTGACATTTCCGCAGCATCCCACCGGAATCTTCACTCCGCTTTCTTTCACATATTTCGCAAGTTTCGCCGTATGAGCATGATCGATAAACTGTGACGGGTGCATATCGGCTCTCGTCTCCGCAACCCATCTCGTTCCGGCAGATATATGCACCAGATCAATGAGCGGCTCAAATATTTTGATCATCTCGGTACATTCTTCTATCTCTACTCCTCCGGGTACGCACTCGGTTCCGCTTATGCGCAGCTCGAGATTTAATGCGTCGCCTATTTTTTCACGAATAGCCTCTATGACCATCTTTGGAAATCTGCATCTGTTTTCAACGCTTCCTCCGTATTCATCGGTACGCTGATTTAAAAGCGGTGAAAGGAAACCCGCCATCAGCCAGCCATGTCCGTAATGAAGCACTATCTGATCAAATCCTCCTCGTTTTACCATCATTGCCGCGTCTGCATAAGATTTAGCGACCATTTTCATATCGTTAAGATCCATCTGACGCACATGGTTTCCGTTTGGCATAATGCGTTCTGTCGAACTCATCGGGAGCATTCCGTTGCAGTATTCCGGCAAAGCGAAATGTCCGTTGTGGTTAAATTCAATTCCCGTTTTGGCTCCGTATGCATGCGCCCAAATATTAAAACGATGTACTGCCTGAAGCTGTGCTTCTTTAGTCATATCAATGTGAGCGTCATGAGCAACGCTGTTAAGATTGTCCATCTTTGCTTCGCCCATGTTCACACATCCGAATCCTCCCTCGGCACGCGAAGCGTAATACTCTATTCCGTAATCATTTAATATATTCTGACTGTCAACAAGTGATGGTCCGTGCATCGGAGCTACAAATAATCTGTTCTTATAAATATCTCCCTTTTTTCCAACCTTAAGAGGACTGAATAAGTTCGGATATTTTTCCATATAAGGCTGTGTTATTTTTCTCATTTTTCACATCACTCCATTCTTTTTTATATTTTCAGAGTAACAGATATGACTTTTACTGAATATCAGTATTCTCTTGTCTGTCTATCAACCTTTTATTGATACTGCATAATTTTACTATTAATTTATGTTTTTCTTTGTGGATTTTCACAACAACAACTCTTGATATCATGTTCAAACACATCACCACAGGTATTTTTTTGCATTTTTGCAACTATATTGCTTTAATTCATTGAATTTGCTCTTCCTTTGTATTAAAATAGCTTCGCAGGCAATTATGCCGTAATTTTTTCAGGGGTATATTAAGCGATGACTGACAGAGAAATGATGCTTAAAGCTGAATATGAAATAAACGAACTCGTATCTTACATAGATCAAAACGAATCTATCGACCCGAATGTGCTTCGCAGTAAACTGACCGATGCAAGAGATACGGTTCATCATGCTTCGCACGGACTTATTGATTATCAGGTCGTTGTCGATAATCTCGACTCCAGTGTGCTTATTGCCGGTTCTGACAGCACTGTGCTTTATATAAACAAATCTTACGAGAAAAATTATAATATTTCACGCAGCCAGATAATCGGATATAAAGTTACTGATCTTTTAAAATCAAAAAAATACTCAGCTGCGGCAGTAGTACCGGAAGTTATTAAAACTTTAAAACCGGCAACTAAAATTTCATATCTTAAGGAAAACATGAAACCCAGCATCATTTTCGGAGTTCCGATATTTAACGAAGACGGCTCCCTGAAATATGTAGTTGCCACAAACCGTGAAATTTCCGATTTTACGGATCTGAATGAAAATTTTCACGAGTTTATCAGACTGCTCGACGATGCTTATTCACAAACTCAATCCGTAAGGATTTACAATACTTCAAAGGAATCCGATGATTTCCAGGAAATGATAGGCAGCAGTACGGCTATGAAAAATATCCATACTTTTGTCAAAAACTTAAGCAAGACGGACGCAACCGTTCTTATAACTGGGGAATCGGGAACAGGAAAAGAACTCGTGGCTGATGCTATTTACAGAAACAGCAGCCGTTCGAACAAACCTTATATAAAGATCAACTGCGCCTCTATCCCGGTTAATCTTCTGGAATCCGAATTATTCGGATACGAAAAAGGAGCTTTCCGCGGCACCGAAAACGCCGGAAAAACCGGTCTTTTTGAAGCAGCGAACAACGGCACTCTTTTTCTGGATGAGATAGGCGACATGCCTTTAGATCTGCAGGCTAAACTTCTCTGTACGCTTCAGACAAACGAAATAACGCGAATAGGCGGAACAAAGCCGATCAAATTAAATATCCGTATTATCGCTTCCACAAACAGCAATCTGAAGCAAAAGATTAAAAACGGAACTTTCAGGAGCGACCTTTATTACAGGCTCCACGTTATCCCGATCAACATTCCTCCGCTTCGCGAGCGAAAAGAAGATATTCCGCTTCTTTGCGAAAGTTATTTGAAAATGTTCGCCGACAAGTACGGCGCATCCGCAAAACTCTCGCAGGACAATTACAAAGCGCTTATGAATTATTCATGGCCCGGAAATATCAGAGAACTTAAGAATGT
>CASDUB010000280.1 GCA_949283905.1 uncultured Lachnospiraceae bacterium
CAACAACATCTTCATGATGGCTGACTCGGGAGCGCGTGGTTCTGACAAGCAGATCAAACAGCTTGCGGGTATGCGTGGTCTTATGGCTGATACAACAGGTCATACTATCGAGCTTCCTATCAAGTCAAACTTCCGTGAAGGTCTTGACGTACTTGAGTATTTCATGTCAGCTCACGGTGCGCGTAAAGGACTTTCCGATACGGCGCTTCGTACAGCCGATTCAGGTTACCTTACACGTCGAATGGTTGACGTTTCACAGGAACTTATCATCAGAGAAGAGGACTGTTGTGCAGGTAAAGACACTATCGTAGGTGTTCCTGTAAGAGCGTTTACAGACGGAAAAGAAGAGATTGAGTCCCTTCAGGAGAGAATCACGGGAAGATATTCCTGCGAAGACATCTATGATAAAGACGGAAATCTCGTTGTAAAGAAAAATACAATGATCACGCCTAACGCTGCAGAGGCGATCGTTACAAAATGTGTCGATGAAAACGGCGAACCTATTAAGGAAGTTAAGATACGTACTATCCTTACATGCCGTTCACATATCGGAATCTGCGCTAAATGCTACGGCGCGAACATGGCGACAGGCAAATCTGTACATGTAGGCGAGTCTGTAGGTATCATCGCCGCTCAGTCGATCGGTGAGCCGGGAACACAGCTTACTATGAGAACATTCCATACAGGCGGTGTTGCCGGAGGCGATATCACACAGGGTCTTCCCCGTGTAGAGGAGCTTTTCGAAGCGCGTAAGCCAAAGGGTCTCGCTATCATCACAGAGATCAAAGGTGTGGCTACGATCAAAGATACAAAGAAAAAACGTGAGATCATCGTTGAGGACAATGAAAACAATATTTCCAAGACATATCTCATTCCATACGGATCACGTATCAAAGTCATGGACGGACAGGTACTTGAAGCCGGCGATGAGCTTACTGAAGGTAGCGTAAATCCGCACGATATACTCCGTATCAAAGGTGTTAAGGCAGTGCAGAATTACATGCTTCGTGAAGTTCAGCGAGTATACAGACTTCAGGGTGTTGAGATCAGCGATAAGCATATCGAGGTCATCGTTCGTCAGATGCTTAAAAAAGTCCGTATCGAACAGAATCATGATACTGATATGATGCCGGGAACGCTTGTTGACGTACTTGACTTTGAGGAGAAAAACGAGCAGGCAGTCAAAGAAGGAAAAGAACCGGCAGAAGGAAAACGTATCCTTCTCGGTATTACAAAAGCGTCTCTCGCAACAGATTCATTCCTTTCGGCAGCATCATTCCAGGAGACGACAAAAGTTCTTACGGATGCGGCTATCAAAGGAAAAGTCGATCATCTTATCGGACTTAAAGAAAACGTTATTCTCGGTAAACTTATTCCTGCCGGTACAGGTATGAAGCGTTACAGAAATATCAAACTCAGTACTGATGCGGAGATCGCTGCAGCTGCTGCAGCAAAGACGGCGGCCGAGCAGTTTGCAAAAGAAGCTGAAGAGACTGAAGCTGAAGAAGCTGAAACTGAGGTTCAGGAGTTTGAAGCTCCCGAATCAGAAGAGTTAGTCGGATTTGACGATGCAGACGCAGAAGTTTCGGAAATAATAGAAGATATCGAAAATTCCGAAGATACAGAAACAGAATAATTATTACTCAAGGAAACATGTCATTGGCATGTTTCCTTGTTAAGTTTTAAAGAGGGTATTATTATGGCAGAAATAGAGATAACGGCACCTGTCTATCTTATAACAGGATTTTTAGACGGAGGAAAAACAACATTCCTTAATTTTACTATAGGACAGGAATATTTTCAGATCGATGAAACTACTTTGCTGATCGTGTGCGAAGAAGGTGAAGAAGAGTACGACGAGCAGTTTTTGCTGAAGAATAATACTGTTATAGAATATGTTGAAGATCAGGAAGATATGACGCTTGAACTTCTTCAGAAATTTGAAGAAAAATATCATCCCGAAAGAGTGCTTATAGAGTATAACGCGATGTGGGGGATGAAAGAAATAGAAGAGATGAAGATGCCCCGGGGCTGGGCTATCGTCCAGGAGATCTCAATGGTGGATGCGACCAAGTTCCAGCTTTTCGCCGCAAATATGAAGGCTCTTTTCATGGACATGTTCAGAAACGCCGATATGGTGACTTTCAACAGGTGTACAAGAGAACAGCCCCTTGCCAATTACAGAAGGAGCATCAAAGTTTTGAATCCTGCCTGTGAAGTCGTTTTTGAAGACAGCGAAGGCGAGCTCGTTGATATAGCCAATGAACTTCCGTATGATATAAACGCAAAGCAGATCGAGATAGAAGATATAGACTTCGGAATTTTTTATGTGGATGCGGGCGAAAATCAGGGAAAATATCAGGACAAAATAGTAAGATTCAGAGCTCAGGTTTCAAAAAGCAGAGATCCTAAAGCAGAGATCTTTTTGCCGGGAAGAAGAGCCATGACATGCTGCGCCGATGATATTTCATTTATAGGATTTTTATGCAAGAGCAAGTATACAAAATCTCTTAAAGCAGGAAGCTGGATATATGTAACGGCAAAAATAAATTATGAAAAGAGATGGGAATACGGAAATCATGTAGGACCTGTTCTCTATGCGATAAAAATCGAAAAGGCAGACGCGCCCGAATACGAATTGGTTTCTTTTTCGTGAGTTGTACGAAATATTCGTATAACTCTGAAAGAACGCTGTAAAGGCATCACCGGAGGAAATATGTATTTAATAGTTGGATTGGGAAATCCCGATAAAAAATATGATCATACGAAGCACAACGTAGGCTTTGATGTGATCGATGAACTTATTGACAAATATGATATACCGTTGTCGGGACTGACAATGAAGGGCATGTACGGAAAAACCGTTATAGGCGGTCAGAAGGTCATGGTAATGAAGCCTATGACCTATATGAATTTAAGCGGTCATGCCGTAAGAGCATATATTGATTATTATAAGCTCAATCCGGAGGAAGATCTTATAGTGATATATGATGATGTGGATCTTCCGACAGGTCAGGTGAGGATACGGAAAAAAGGCAGCGCAGGAAGCCATAACGGCATGAAAAGCATAATTCAGATGCTCGGAACGCAGAATTTTACGAGAATCAGAGTAGGCATAGGTCCCAAACCGGAAAAATGGGATCTTGCGGATTATGTGCTGGCGCCTTTTTCAAAAGAAGAAAGAGTAAAAGTTGAAGATATTATAGAAGAGTGCGTACCTATCACAAAAATGATCATTGAAAACAGTGTAGAAGACGCAATGACAAAATATAATAAAAAAGTAGCTGACGAAAAAAAGGAAGGCTGATATGAATGCGCTTTGTGCACCGCTTAAAGAATTAAACGGATATGAAGAGATCACCGGTCTTTTAAATAACGGAAAAGCTCAGATCAGGATCACCGGCTGCCTTGAATCACAAAAAGTGAATCTGGCAGCCGGAATCATTCCAAAAGGGAAAAACGCGGTTATAGTCTGCGAAAATGATCTGAAAGCAAGAGAAGTCTACGAGGACTGGCAGCTGTACGATAAGGATGTTCTGCTCTATCCGGCAAGGGATATGATATTTTATCAGGCATCAGTATCGGGAAATCCGCTCGAAAGAGCGCGAATGAAAACGATAAGAGCGATTAATGAGCAAAAGAATGTTACCGTCATCACCGTAGCAGGGGGATGTATGGATCTTCTTTTGCCTTTTAGCATGCTCAAAAAAAGCATTATATCGCTGTATGTCGGAGATGAAGTCAATACAGACGAACTTTCGAGAAATCTCGTAAAAATGGGATATTCGCGCAGCTTTCAGGTTGAGATGCCGGGACAGTTTGCGATACGAGGCGGGATAATCGATATTTACGATATGACGCAGGATGAACCCTGGAGGATAGAACTCTGGGGAGATGAAATAGATTCGATAAGAAGCTTTGATCCCGACAGCCAGAAATCGACGGAAAATATTGAAGGGATAGATATATATCCGTCGAGTCAGGATATAGGACAGGATGAAAGCGGATTTTACGGCAGGCTTGATTCGGTATTTTTGGATTATTTCGATGAGGATACAGTTTTTATATTGGATGAACCTGTGCGTATAAGAGAAAACGCCGAAACGGTATTTAATGAATTTGCCGACGCCATGAAAGGAAGACTTGAAAAAGGTCAGGCGACTAAAGAAGAAGCGGACAGGATGATTTCTCCTGACGAACTTTTTGCAAAGTTTTCAAAGAAAAATCTTGCCGCGCTGTCTCTTCTTGACAATACCGGAAATACTTCTCTTAAGTACGATAAGACATTTAATGTTATAACAAAATCCGTAAGCTCATATAACAATCAGTTTGAAATGCTGGTTAAAGATCTGAAAAACTGGAAAAAGACAGGATACAGGGTCATTTTGTTGTGCGCTTCAAGGACGAGGGGAAAGAGACTTGCAGACGATCTGCTGGAAGAGGGCCTGAACGTATTTTACAGTGAAACAGACGATAAAGAGCTTATGCCTTCGCAGATAATGGTGCTTTACGGAAATTCCCGAAAGGGATTTGAATATCCGCTTCAGAAGTTCGTGCTCGTAACGGAATCGGATATTTTTGGCAGAAAGCATAAAAAGAAAAGCAAAGCGAAACGATATGACGGAAAGAGCATAGGCGCTTTTTCGGAATTGTCAATAGGCGATTATGTCGTTCACGAATATCACGGACTCGGAATATACCGCGGAATAGAAAAGATCGAGCGCGACGGTATTGTAAAAGATTATATAAAAATAGAATACGCCAAGGGCGACAGTCTGTTTGTACAGGCGTCCCAGATAGGCACGCTTCAAAAATACGGAAGTTCCGACACACACAGTACCCTTAAACTTAATTCATTAAGCAATAACGAATGGAAGAAAACGAAAACAAGAGTAAGAAAAGCTGTAAAAGACATAGCGGCGGAGCTTGTAAGGCTTTATTCCATCAGGCAGAATTCAACCGGATACAGTTTCAGCAAGGATACTATATGGCAGAGCGAATTTGAAGAAATGTTTCCTTTCGAAGAGACGCAGGATCAGCTGGACGCGATTGCAGATACAAAACGCGACATGGAAAGCAATGTTATCATGGACAGGATAATATGCGGAGATGTAGGCTACGGAAAGACGGAGGTGGCTATAAGAGCGGCCTTTAAGGCAGTTCAGGACAGCAAGCAGGTTATAATGCTGGTGCCCACGACGATACTTGCACAGCAGCACTACTATACGTTTCAGCAGCGTATGAAGGATTATCCCGTGAGGATAGATCTTATGTGCCGCTTCAGGACGCCGGCCCAGCAGAAAAAGACTATCGAAGATCTGAAAAAAGGAGCTGTTGACATTGTTATAGGAACCCACAGACTGCTTTCGAAAGATATAGCTTATAAAGACGCAGGACTTCTTATTATTGACGAAGAACAGCGTTTCGGGGTAACTCATAAGGAAAAGATAAAGCAGATGAAATCAAAGATCGATGTTCTGACACTGACGGCAACGCCTATTCCGCGAACTCTTCATATGGGACTTATAGGCATACGCGATATGAGTATACTTGAAGAGCCGCCTATAGACAGGATTCCGATACAGACATATGTGATGGAGTACGACGAAGAGATAGTAAGGGAAGCCATAAGCCGTGAGCTTTCTCGAAACGGACAGGTATTTTACGTTTACAACAGGGTTTCACATATTGAAGAGATAACCTCTAAGATCAGGGCGATGTTTCCTGATGCCAATGTTGCGTTCGCACACGGACAGATGAGGGAGAGGGAGCTTGAACAGATCATGTATTCGTTTATCAACGGTGATATAGACGTGCTCGTGGCGACAACGATAATCGAAACAGGAGTGGATATTTCTAACGTAAATACAATGATCATCCACGATGCCGACAGATTCGGCCTTTCTCAGCTGTATCAGCTCAGAGGAAGGATCGGACGTTCAAACAGAACGGCGTACGCTTTTCTTATGTACAGGCGCAACAAAATGCTCAAAGAGGTTGCCGAAAAGAGATTAAGCGCAATCAGAGAATTTACTGATCTCGGAAGCGGTATTAAGATCGCGATGCGTGATCTTGAGATAAGAGGCGCGGGAAATCTTCTGGGAGCGCAGCAGAGCGGCCATATGGAAGACGTAGGATACGATCTTTACTGCAAGATGCTTACTGAGGCGGTGAACGAAGCCAAGGGAATAGAAGAGGAACCGGATTTTGAAACGTCGATAGATATTACTATAGACGCGTTCATCCCTG
The DNA here is from genome assembly GCA_949283905.1 of uncultured Lachnospiraceae bacterium. Taxonomy (GTDB): domain Bacteria; phylum Bacillota; class Clostridia; order Lachnospirales; family Lachnospiraceae; genus Alectryocaccobium. Next base: position 6,250 of record CASDUB010000280.1, read on the forward strand.
AGAAATATATAAGCAATGAAAAACAGAGGCTTGAGATATACAAAAAGATAGCGGCTGTGGAAAACGAAAACGACAGAGAAGAAATCCTGGAAGAGCTTATCGACAGATTCTCGGAACCGCCTAAGAGCGTGCAGAATCTTCTTACGATAGCGCAGCTCAAAGCCCTTGCGCATAAACTGTATTTTACCGAGATAAAGCAGAACGGAGATGAATTAAAGCTTATATTCTATAAAGAAGCGAGGATAAAAGCAGAAAAGATCCCGGATGTACTTGATAAGCTGAACGGAAGATTAAAATTTTACATGAAAGACACGCCTCATTTTATCTATTCGATGCCGCGTATAGCCGGGAAAAAACCGAACGCTGCGGAAGAATTGAAGAATGTTCTTGAAGCGTGTCAGGCGGAACTTAAATAAATCTGTTCTGCTGCGCGTCGTATGTATAATCAATGGCGGCAAGTTTGGATTTTATCGTTTCTGCGTCCGCGTCATTCGCGGCGCAGAACTCATCGAGAGATGAGAAGTTGTCGCGAAGCTGTGTATTTATATAGCTTAATAACATAACAGGATCATTAGGCAGCATGGCGGCCTCCTTTGAAAATAATCTTTATATATCTTTGATACATAAAAAAAGAAGCAGATTTTTCTGCTTCTTTTTTTAAGAGCGCGAGACGGGATTCGAACCCGCGACCCCAACCTTGGCAAGGTTGTACTCCACCCCTGAGCCACTCGCGCATATATAAAGCAGGTGATGGGAATCGAACCCACATATCCAGCTTGGAAGGCTGGTGTTCTACCACTGAACTACACCTGCATTGCCTAAC
>CASDUB010000281.1 GCA_949283905.1 uncultured Lachnospiraceae bacterium
CCATATGAATGTTCAAGCTTCGGAATTTCCTGTTTCACAATTACTGTGCCGCAAACGGTGCATTTCTGCTCCTGTTCGCCTGTTTCTGTACATGTTGCCTCTTTTATTGTTTCCCATTCGCCAACGCTATGACCTGTTGCCTGAATAACTTCTGTATTTATAACTTCCTGGCAAACGGTACATTTTTGTATACGCTCGCCGGCTTCCGTACATGTTGCTTCTTTTATTATTTCCCATTCACCTAACGAATGACCTGTTGCTGGTATTGTATTATATTCTTCATTTCCACATTCTTTGCAAACTCTCTTTTCCTGCCCTGCTTCTTCACATGTTGGTTCTTTGACAATCTTCCATTCTCCATACACATGTTCATGCACAGTCTCCTCTACTGAAACCACTCCTTCTCCCGTTGTAAAGGATACAAAATTCAAGTCCATATCATATGCTTCATCAAGGCTGACTATAATCTTTGAATCACCCGCCTCGCTTCCTTCTTTAATTTTAAAATTCAAAACAGCTGCTTCACCCGATTCCCCGGCGTGACATGGATTTAATCCGTCTCCCCAGCTAAGTATATAAGGATATAACTCCATATTATCCGTACTATAATTTGGCGACATAAAACCTGTATACGTTACTGATTCAAGCTGAAGCTTGTCTCTATCGTATTCTACTTTAAATTGAGCAGCTGCAATATCATGCATATTTTCAAGTGATACGATAACTGATATACTTTCTCCCTCTTTTCCGGTAACATCACTTACAGATATTGAAGCTTCATCATCTGCTGCAACTACGTTTGAGAAACAAACTCCTACAATTAAACATACTGCCAAGATTAATGCTTTTATTTTTTTCATTTCAATCTCCTTATAATTATCCTAATACTACATCCCAACCTGCTACATAACGTCGAAGCAATATTGCATCCTGCAATTTCACACTTCCATCTTGATTTACATCAGCTGCGTTAATATTCAAATCCACATCTTCGCCGGAAATATATCTTCTTAACAAAAGCGCATCATTAAGCATTACTTTTCCGTCATTATTTACATCGCCTGTCACATAGCTTTGTATCTCAACTGTACCATTTTTAGTTTCAAACTTGACTTCTTTCAAATCTTTGTCATATGCCTCCTGATATTTTAATGTTACTTCTGCTTTTCCATCTGCATTGTCTAATATCTCAAAATAAGCCGTTGCAATGATACCCGTTTTCGAAATATTTTCTGATAACAGTCCATCGCCCCAACTTAATATATAAAGATTGGATGTATATTTCTCACTCATAAATGGTGAATCCAGAAGTCCTTCATCTTCCACTTTAATCAATTTAAGTTTCGACGCATCATATCCCAACTCATATTGTGCCGCAATTATTCCGGGATTTTTTGTGATTGAAATCGGCACTGCCACAGTGCTTCCTGCTGTCCCAACTGTATTTGCAACACTTACTATTCCTGATTCTTGTGATGGTGTTGGTGTAACTGTTTTACTCTTTACTGAAATCGTGATCTGTTTTTCAGTCTTATTTAAATAATTGGATCCGGAAAACTTTATATTATAAGTTCCGTTTTTTAAATCCTTTATCGCAATTACCTTTACGCTAGTATTAATATCTTGAATAGACGAATATGTTGACTCGCTATTGTTTACTGAAACTGTACATTTCGGCATATTTCTGTATTCAATTTTGATATAAACTGTCGTTCCTTCATCGAAACTATCAGCTTCTGTCTTGCATGCTGAATCTTTATATGCCTTACCTGTTATTGATGGTTGATACTTAGATAAATTTGTTACTTTATCAATAGTAAATATCTGTGTTTTATTAGCATCAGTGATAAGTGCTGTTTTCATATCTGTTGTCGCAGCATTTCCAATAGAACATGCCGGCATTAAATTATATCCCGATACATTCTCACTCAAATACCATTTTTGTGTATTTAACAATGATTTACCTGGTTTTGATGCAACTAACGCTATCCCCGCATTTGAACTTGATTTTTCAAGACCAAGAACATATCCATTTTGACAAGATATTATTTTATATGATCGATCTGCCTGCTTTTCAAATTTCCACAACTGATCCGTATCTTCAGAAGAACTTGCCATATCTAATGTCGCTTGGGAACCAGATACAATTATCCTCATTTTCTTACCCGTGCCTACATTATTTATCCTTGCATAAAACTCATCGCCTAAATCTTTGTATCGTGAAAAGATTATATCTTGTAATGTGGAATTTCCACTATAGTCATAAACATATATATGATTAACATAATCATCTATTATGTTCGTGCCATGATCCGCAAACTTAACATATAAAGCAGCCCTGTTCCCGCTAACCAAGGTCATGTCATCCCATTTTATATCATTCTGTCCATTTGTATTTGTCCATGTGGCACATCTGACTTTTTTAACTCCTACGTTATCTGAAAAATCCACATTAAGCATATATCCATATGCATCTACTCCCTGCACCCAAACTTTTGATATTTGAGGCTTTATAGTGTCTTTGGCTATGTTAACAGTTTTTTTTGCCAAAAGAGTATTAGCCCCTCCGCCCTCATTAATTAAGTACACATAAACATCTTGGTTTCCAGTTTTAGTAGTATGTATTATGGTATCAAATCCATGATTATTTCCCATTCCCGGATAATTATTTCCGACGTCTGTCCTCGTGTTGCCCGCTGTTATCCTATAGCCTGAAGCATCTGCATCTCCTGCCGGTCCTCCCACATAAATATCAACATATATACTTTTTGTAGGCGCGTCACGGTCAAAAGCCCAACCTGAAACACGAACTGTACCTGTGCCTGCCGATAAAACATCCAAGTTACCTTCGGGATTATATGAAGTTGATGGTGTGTATCCATTAGCCCTATACAAAGACATCGACTCATTTGAATTGTAAAATTCGTTCCATGAAATATTATAAAATCTGACTCCGCATTTTCCATCACTATTACAATCAAGAA
>CASDUB010000282.1 GCA_949283905.1 uncultured Lachnospiraceae bacterium
ATTGACTTAAAAGGCGATTACGGTTCGATTTCAAATACGAAAAAGCTTCTTTTAAGAGCCGGACTTACTAAAGCTTACGGTCAGATTGATGGAATAAAGCTGATAGATATTACTATTCAAAAACAGCCGCTGCTTGATTCAGACGGAAACGAGTTCGGGCCGATGTCAGCCGACGCTTTTGTGGCGCCTAAGGGCGATACGCTGAACGACTATAAAAGTACCGTGATGGAACTTTATTTTCTCGATGCTAACGGCAATATAGCTAAGGAAAAGAGAAACGTATATTACAGAAGCAGCGTGCCGCTGGAACAGGTAGTCATGCAGGAACTGATTAAAGGACCTTATATAGAAGGCAACGTTCCGGCTTTTCCTCCTGAAATTGAGTTCAACAACGTCATGATACAGGAGAAAATAGGATACGTCGATTTCTCGGAAAGCATATATTCTTTGATGGAAGGATATAACGCAAGGAAAGCATTTCAGACTATTTCGAGAAGTTTTCAGGCTGTCTGCGGAGTAGACGAAGTTCAGTTTTCGGTCAACGGCGATTCTATGGTTCGTGTAAACGGCGTTTCGCTGGAGCGTCCGTTTTAAACAGTTATTTTACTAATTATAAGGAGGAGAAACCTTTTGAGGCGAAGGCCTTTATCTGCAGCGTTTCTCTTGCTCATTGCATTTATTGTCATAATAAAATTATCGGGGCTCTGTCTTTGGCAGAGCCTTTTTTTGAGCGATGAAATATTAAATGATTTAAACAGCGGACGTGAGTTTTATATTGCAGGAACAGTTACGAAAAGAGCGGAGAAACATAATTCTTATTTATATATCTTGTCAGAGTCTGTTCTTAAAGACGAAGACGGAATTTCTTATTCACTTCAAAATATTCAACTATATTTTCCGAAAACAGAACCGATGATCAAGATAGGTTCAAAATTATGTGTATACGGAGCTCCTGAAATTTTTGAAAATGCGTCAAATCCCGGAGGTTTTAACAGAGCTGATTATTATGCTTCTCAAAATTGTTTTTCCAGTTTGTATGTTGACGATTATAAGATACTTGAAGAGCCTGAATTCAGTTTTGGAGAAACGATTGAAAATATCAGAAGTACCTTTAAATATAAAATAGAAAACAATATGAGCGAAGGTGCTGCAGCCGTTTTATGCGCGATGATTCTCGGGGATAAATCAGAACTCGGTGATGATCTGAAAGCGGATTATTCTGCGTCGGGGCTAAGTCATATCCTCGCGGTTTCGGGACTTCATGTAAGTATTGTAGGGTTATCGATATATAAGCTTTTGATGAAACTCAGGATCGGTATCATGGCGGATTCTTTCATTTCCGGAACTGCCGTATCCTTTTACTGCTATTTTACCGGATGCAGCGAATCTGCTCTCAGAGCAACTGTAATGTTTATTGTTTTTCTCGGAGCTAAATGCATGTTGAAAAATTATGACAGCGTCAATGCGCTGAGTCTGGCAGGTATTATAATATTGCTGATAAGGCCGATGAGTCTGTTTAATGCAGGATTTCAGCTGAGTTTTTCGGCGGCATTCGGCGCCGGATGTATATATCCGGTCATGTTAAAAAAGTCGGGAATTAAGAAAAAAGATGGTTTTATGAACATCCTGATTTACAAGATAAAATCTGCAGCTCTTATTTGGGCGGCAGTAAACATAATCACCCTGCCTTTTCTATTGTATAATTTTTCTCAGTTTCCGGTTTACTCTGTAATTTCCAATATCATATTTGTGCCAATGGCTTTCGCAATCATGGCGTTCGGCATATTCGGGATATTTTTTAGTTTTCTCGTGCCGCCGGTGGCAGCTATATTCTTTTTTATTCCCGACGTTCTTATAAATTCACAGATAATATTTGGAGATCTTACAAGAAAACTCCCTTTTGCGATGCTTACTGTCGGCAAACCGCAAATCTGGCAATTTGTTTTATCTATTGCAGGGGTAGCAGTGCTTATTTTTATTATCAGCAGAGAAAAAACAAATTTTAAGTCGATGATAATCACGATCGCATTTTCCGTATCGGTTTTAACGCATATTCCGAAAGGGTTTAATATCACATTTCTTGATGTGGGACAGGGAGACTGCATAGTGATAAATACCGATGATAACAAAACATTTATTGTTGATTCCGGAAGCAGCAGCGAAAATGATATCGCCAAATATGTTTTAGAGCCTTATTTGAAGAGCAGCGGAATTTCAGTAATAGAAGGCGTAATGCTGACGCATATGGATGAGGATCATGTAAACGGTGTCCTGCAGTTATTTGAAATGATAATTGAAAATAAGATCTATATTTCGGTAAATAAATTGATTCTGCCGATAAATCTGAAAGATGAAAGCGAAG
>CASDUB010000283.1 GCA_949283905.1 uncultured Lachnospiraceae bacterium
ATTTCTTCTGCTGTTCCGACAGGATATTCAGGAATATAGCCTTTTAAATGTCTCATTCCCAGATTGTAGGAACAGTTCAGCATACCGCAGTACGCGTCGCCCCTTCCATCGATCAGATCGCCGTCGCCTTCAGCGGCAGCGACAAACATGCAGGGTCCGTCGAAATATTTGGCGATAAGCGTCTCAGGAGTCTCGGGTCCGAAATTTCCGAGAAATACCACCAGTGCGTTGCAGCCTGCTTCTTTTACCTGCGCCACCGCTTTTTCCATATCGATTTCATTTTCGACAGTGATATCGCAGTTGTAGATATCGCATTTGCAGGCTTCTATGATTCTGTTTTTTCTTTGAGTCGAAAGACTGATTGGAAAGCAGTCTCTAGAAACAGCTATGATTCCAAGTTTTACTTCAGGGATATTATTCATAATGCGTCACCTATTCTCAAAATTATTGATCATTTATAGATCGGGTCTAAAACAGTATCTATATAATTTTTTGTAAGAAGAATAGTTGCCAGAGGTTCAGGCGTTCCGTCTGTTTCAATTCCAATCCATCCCTTATGATTGTGCTTCTTAAGCAGCTTCCACAATCCCGGGAAATCAAGTTTTCCGCCGCCCGGCTCCCAGAACCAGCGTCCGCCTTTCTCGTCAAATTCAGCGCCCGGACCGAATCTCTTCTCATCAGGGGCATTAAGATACGTCGTATCTTTTAAATGGAAATATTTTACTCTGTCATGATATGTATCATAAAAATTGAGAATATCTTTGCCCATGATCGCAACCTGAGCTGTATCAAGGCAATAAAAAACATATCTCGGATCAGTCATCTCAAGGAATTTTTCATGATCATATTTGTTTACCGCACACCAGAACTCATTATGTATACAAACCTCAAGTCCTTTGTCTTTGCACATTTTACCTACTGTATTCATACATTCGGCAACATTCTTAAGTCCTTCTTCATCAAGAGGGCCGGTTCCATAATACTGACCTGCCGGCTGAACTATCAGATTAATGCCTCCGCATTCCGCAAGAGCGTCAATAGCCTGCTGTTCATATGCAAAAATTGCCGGATGATTTCTTTTGTCCTGTGATCCCACATGATGAGAAAACATTCCTGTAATTCTCTCTATTCCTCTGTCCTGCGCAAATTCTTTGAAATTCTTCATTGAACCAAATGCATTGACTATATTAGGGATATAGAAAACCATAAGCTCGATTCCTTTAAATCCCGCGCCTGCAAAGTATCTGAGGATTTTATCCCAGTCCTGATAGTAATAAGCCGATCCGAAGTCTCCCATGTACCACTCATCAAAATTGTTTATCTGACGATAATTAACAAATCCCCATAAGTTTGTCATATAACTGTAATTAAGATTTCTTTTTTCCATTGGGCGCCTCCTTAGTTGTTATACTTTTTTTCCAATTTATTGATAAAAGTACGTGATCTTAAAATTCCTTTTGGGATATCTAATGAAAATTTAGGCTCAAGCAATACAGGTCCGTCAAAGCCCGTATCCTTCAATTTTTTATAAATTCCATCAAAATCAATATCTCCAAATCCAAGATCATAATATACTCTCTGACAATTGCCCTCCTGCGGGAACTCAGGTGAAATTGTCTTATATGCTTCCCGCTCATCTTTAAATTTTGTATCAGTAAAGCTTATAAGTTTAGCCTGACCTGCATATTTATCAAATACTGCATTGTAATCAGCACCTGCAATATAAAGATGTCCCGGATCAGGAGCATATGTAACAACATCTTTATCAAGTTTACTCATGAAGTTATCGATTTCGTTTCCTCTTGCAAGTGTCCAGTATTCATTGCGGACAACCGCATTGATACCAAGTTCTTTACAATCTTTACCAATTTTATTTATACATTTTGCCGCTTCGTCATAGAAATTTTTAATTTTATCTTCATCAGAATTAAATGCTATATTAAGGAAACCTATTCCCGGTGTCGGTGAGATCATAAGTGTGCTTCCACAAAGCTCTTTTAATGCTTTTGCGCAGTCCATCGCGTGATCATAAAAACCGTCATAGAATTTTTCCATCGGCAATCCGGTTTCAAATAAACTGTTGTACATCATCTGTGCTGAAACTCCGATAACTTCAACACATTCAATTCCTTTTTCATTAAGATATTCAAGATAACCGGCCGGCGAACCAAATCTTGTACAAATAGATGCCGTACAGATTGGCGCTCCGTTTCTTGATACATTCTCCGTATTTGGAACCATCGGTATCATTACAGCTTTAAATCCTGCTGCGGCAAACATATCCGTAAGTTCATCCCAGTACCATTTTGCCGCTCTTAAAAAAGCACCCGGGCCGCTTGTGTCGGCATTTACAATTCCGTAACTTATTACATGTTTCATAAAGCTCTCCTTCCCCTTTTTAGAGATTGTTACTATATATTTCTTTATATTTTTGTTAAATTATTATTTATATTTACTATTCTTGAAAATTTTCATATAATATACTAATCATAATTTTTAGGAGGTAGTCATATGGCTCACGAATATGAGATTTGTAAGTATTATAAAAATCCTTATTTCAACATATTCATAACCCAAATTACTAATCGTTCCCTGCACTATCATAAAGACTATGAAGTACTTCTTAAACTTGATGATACTCCGATAAATTATCACATCAAAAATAAAGACTATACTATTAATGAAAACGAAATATTATTACTAAATCCATTGGATATTCACGGTATAAAAGGAAGCCACGTTTCAACAAATTTCATCTGCCTTCATATAAATGAATCCTATGTAGACAAATTTATTCCGGGAGAATCTCCTTTAAGATTTACTAAAG
>CASDUB010000284.1 GCA_949283905.1 uncultured Lachnospiraceae bacterium
AGACTTAAAAGAGAACTTGGAAAATATAAAAAATAATGAGTAATATGAAAACAGAATTGCTCGCGCCGGCAGGGTCATATGAATCTTTCAGAGCAGGACTTTTGGCCGGCGCCGATGCGTTTTATTTGGGCGGAGACAGGTTTGGAGCGAGAGCATACGCCGATAATTTTAACAGTGATGATCTGCTGAGAACTATTGATGAAGCTCATTTCTTTGACAAACGTGTATATCTGACAATTAATACTCTGTTTAAAGAAAGAGAAGCCGACGAGCTTTATGACTACATTCTGCCTTATTACAGACAGGGACTCGACGCTGTGATAATTCAGGATTTAGGCGTCGTAAAAGTTGTGAAAGAGTACTTCCCTGATATGCATATACATGCCAGTACTCAAATGACGGTGACAGGTGCAAACGGAGCCGGATTTCTCGAGGATATCGGCGTAAAAAGAGTTGTACCTGCGCGTGAGCTGTCTCTAAATGAGATAAGTCAGATAAGAGACAACACATCACTGGAAATTGAGTGCTTTGTTCATGGCGCGCTTTGTTACTGCTATTCTGGACAATGCCTTATGAGCAGTTTTATCGGCGGAAGAAGCGGAAACAGAGGAAGATGTGCGCAGCCGTGCAGACTGCCATATGCCGTCTATGAAAACGGAAAGCGGATTTCTAATGAAAATAATTCGTATGCTCTTAACACAAAAGACATATGTTTGATAGATAATGTCGCAGAGCTGATAGACGCCGGCGTTACATCCTTTAAAATCGAAGGAAGAATGAAACGGCCCGAATATACTGCGGGCGTTGTTTCGGTATACAGAAAATATATTGATCTTTACGAAGAATATAAAATTAAGAAAAAAGCTGATGAAACTGACAGGGAACTCTTGTACGATCTTTTTAACAGAGACGGATTCAGCAGAAGTTACTTTTTTCAGCACAACGGCAAAGACATGATGGCTTTAAGAAATGCGAAAATGTCTGAACCTCGAATGAAAAAAGCGGAAAAGGCTTACGCTTTCGTAAAAGATTCAATTCTTGTAAACAGATTAAAAAAAGATTTAACGGGCAGATTTGTCATAAGCAGTGACAATAAAACTGCGGAATTTACGGTTTCTGACGGAAAAATAATTGTTTCAGAAAGATCTGACGAGGTACAGGAGTCATTAAACAGACCGCTTGATGAAGAGTTTGTAAGAAAACAGCTGAACAAAACAGGCGGTACCGATTTTAATCTTGAAAACCTTGACGTTGAGATCACGGACAATGCCTTTATGACCGTAAAACAGTTAAACGAACTCAGAAGAGGAGCGTTTGATAAATTTAAGAATGAAATAATCTCTTCCTACAGAAGGAACAATGTTCTTTCGAAAAATTATGGTAATTATAAAAAAGAAGATTCAAGATCTGAAAAGGGCGAGATATGGATTTTAGTTCTGACAAAAGCCCAGTTTGACGCCGTAAAGGATATTAAAGGCGTCGGAGGATATTATATTCCGATTGAGGTTTGCCTTACTGAATTTACGGATGAGGAACTTAAAGATATAAAAGAAAAAGTTTTTGTTGCGCTTCCGTATATATCGCGAAGCACAAAAAATTCATCATATCAGAAAGAAATGATAAGACTTGCCGATCTTGGATTCGGTATGCTTGTAAGAAATATGGAAGACGCCGCGGTTCTTATAAAAAATGGTTCGGCGGACAAAATCAGGCTCGACTATAACATGTATACCATGAATTCAAATTCAATTTCTTTCTGGAAAATGCACGGAGTAAAGGAAAATACGATTCCTGCCGAATTAAATAAAAAAGAAATTAAAGGCAGAGATAATTCCTGCAGCGATCTTATAATATACGGAAGAATGCCGTTGATGATATCGGCTCAGTGTATCAGAAAGAATTACGGCAAATGCGATCATTCATACGGATGTATGAAATTAATAGACAGAAAAAAAGCGGAATTTCCTGTATTCTTTGAATGCGGACAGTGTTATAACCTTATATATAATTCCGTTCCTGTTTCTCTGCTATCTGAAATGGAACAGGTCAGAAAAACCGGCGCGGCGAGATACAGAGTTATGTTCACAACGGAAACGCCGAAAATTGCAGCTCAGATTGCTTCTAATGCAGTTGATATCTTAAATAAAAATATTCGATACACAGAAAATTTTGAATTTACAAGAGGACATTTTAACAGAGGCGTTGAATAAGCTTCTGCCTCTGTCCGGAGAATTTTATGATTAATATTATTGTTGAAATATCTAAATATGTGCTCCTGTTTTTTATGATCATGTTTACATGGGGCGTATACAGGGCGCTTGCGGCAAGAGACAGTCTTACAAGATCGTACAGACTGAGAATGCAGCTTGTGTGGATGATATTGTTCAATCTTGTTTCATATATAGTGTTGTATATACAGACGATGGACATATTTATGATAGTCATGTACGGCGGAGTCGTGCTGTATATAATACTTACCCAGGTGCTTTACAATATCTTATATAAAAGAGCTTCCTTCGTTCTGCTCAATGTTATGTGCATGCTGCTGTCGATTGGTCTTGTAATGCAGTCAAGACTTGGCATTGATACGGCTGTTAAACAGCTTATAATAGCGAGCATTGCGACGATAATATCTTTATTCATACCTGTGATAATAAGAAAAGTAAGAGCTCTTCAGAATATGGGATGGTTTTTCGCTATAGTCGGAATACTTTTGATCGGCGCCGTATTTGCCCTTGCAAAAGTAACCGGCGGCGGTAAGCTTTCTATTTCGATTGCAGGAATTACATTCCAGTTTTCAGAGTTTGTAAAAATCACATTTGTATTCTTTATAGCTGGCTTCTTAAAAGAGGTCACCACATTTTCTCAGGTTATAAAAGTAACGCTGCTCGCAGGAATACATGTTATCATACTTGTCATTTCTACAGACCTCGGCGCGGCGCTTATATACTTCGTTGCGTATATTGTTATGGTATGCGTAGCCACGAGAAAAGTGGGATACGCATTCTTAGGCCTTGGCGGCATGGCAGCGGCTTCTGTCGTCGCCTACAAACTTTTTTCGCATGTCAGGGTCAGGGTAGAGGTATGGAGAGATCCATTTGCTGACTATCAGGGAACAGGATATCAGATAATCCAGGCTCTTTTCGGCGTTTGCGCCGGCGGATGGTTCGGAACAGGACTTTTAAACGGCTCGCCTACAAGCATTCCTATCGTAAAAGAGGATTTTATCTTTGCAGCAGTATGTGAAGAGATGGGAATATTGTTTGCAATCTGTCTTATATTGCTCTGCATGGGGCTTTTCCTTGTAATAGTTAATATTTCGATGAAGCTTAGCAACAGATTTTACAAGCTTGTAGCCATCGGACTCGGAATCGAATATGCTTTTCAGGTGTTCCTTACGATAGGAGGAACGACAAAGTTTATTCCTATGACGGGAGTTACGCTTCCGCTTATCAGTTACGGCGGAAGTTCCGTAATGTGTACGATATTTATGCTTGCGATAATACAGGGATTATATGTACTCAGAAAAGATGAAATAGCAGAGGATGATTTAGCTGACGAAATAGAAGAATTCGATGACAGAGAATATTATCCGGAAAGAGACACGGATGCCACAAGGGAATTAACAGGAATTACAAGACAATTTACAGGACAACAATATGAAGAAAAGAAACCAGGACAGGGATTTAATACAGAAGAACTTGAACGAAAAATCGAAAAAGCGACAGAAGACAGCCTCAGGTGGTAAATCTTACGTTATTGTTTCGTATATGTTTTTGTCTCTGTTTCTCGCTATGATAATATATATGATATATTTTCAGACAAACGAAAGCGAGGAACTCTTAAACAGTCCTTACAATAACAGAAAAGACGCCGCGGCCGAATCGGTAATAAGAGGCTCGATTCTTGCAAACGACGGAACTATTCTTGCTTCGACGTCAGTTGATGAAGAAGGAAATGAAGTAAGAAATTATTCATATAACAACCTGTTTGCTCAGGTGGTCGGATATTCCGATTACGGAAATGCCGGTCTTGAAGCGACACAGAATACAACATTGCTTACTTCACATGAAAATATAGCGGATCAGGTTCAGAAAGAACTGAACAATGTAAAGAGAAACGGCGATGATCTCGTAACAAGTCTCGACGTGCATCTGCAGTCTGTGGCATACGATGTTTTGGGAGGAAGAAAGGGCGCCGTTGTAGCTTTGGATGCCGATACGGGAAAAGTGCTTGCATGTGTCAGCCAGCCGGATTTTAATCCAAATACAATTTCCGAAGACTGGGAAGATTTAAATCTTGAAGGCAGCGGTAGTCCGTTCTTAAACAGAGGAATTCAGGGCCTTTATGAACCGGGCTCTACATTTAAGATGGTAACGGCTATCGCATATCTCGAACAGTACGGCACCGACAGCGATTTTTATTTTGATTGTACGGGAGAGTACACTCAGGGCGGTTATACCATGCACTGTTCGCATAATGCCGTTCATGGCGGCCAGAGCCTTGCAGATGCTTTCGCAAATTCATGCAACTGCGCATTTTCTTATATCGCTACTGAGCTTCTTGACGAAGACGCTTTGGCAAAAACTGCCGAAAGACTTCATTTTAACGGCGACTTTGATTTTGGACTGCCGTCGAATGACAGTGTTTTTTCACTTGACAAAACAACAAAAGACGGACTTACAATGCAGACTGCGATAGGACAGGGCGAAACTCTTATGACTCCAATGCATATAGCGATGATCACCGATGCCGTCTATAATAACGGAACGATGTATGAACCGAAATTTATTAATCAGGTTCAGAGCGCCGATAATACTGTAGTTAAAACAGTTGAGTGCAAAGAATTGGGACAGGTTATTGATCCTGAGATTGCACAGATTCTCAAAGGATATATGCAGGGCGTATGTGAATACGGTACAGCAGCTCAGATGGCATCTCTTCCATATGGCGTATGTGGAAAGACAGGAACTGCCGAATATGCCAACGATCAGGGATATGTTCACAGCTGGTTTACGGGATTTACTACAACATGTGAAAATGATATTGTAATTACGGTTGTTATCGAAGAGGCAGTTGAAGGAGATGCAACGGCAGCCGATCTCGCAGCAGCTATCCTGTCGGAGTATTACGGATGATCATCTGATCCTGCAGGGATCGGTGATTGAGCAGGCAGAAGGGAGATTTTATGATCAGGATCCATGAACTTATGTATGTAGATGATGCATTAAAAGAAAAAATAGACGAAGTTCAGGAAGCATTGGACAATAATAAGATTGTGCCTTCTGTTTACTATATTACTTTAGCCTCCAATGAGGTTGAACAGCTGGATATAATTTCGGGATGGATGTTTCGCACTGAAGAAAGAAATGCAGATGAGATCGTTGTGGTAGGCGTTGCTAAAAGCAAAAGAGCCGCGATCGAACTTGTGCAAAAGATGGCGGAAGATTCATACAGGACATTGGGTAACTGTAATCTGAGAAAAATGTTCAGTTAAATATAGAGGGGAAACATGCATATTTTATTAGGAATATTATCTGTTATAGGATTTGTATTACTGATTATCCTTCTGATAATAATCGCACTACTGGCGATGATACTGTTTCTTCCTGTTGTATACAGAGTAAAGGTATTGAAAAACGGAACCTTTTTGGCAAACGGATCCGTAAGGTGGCTGTTTGGAGCCTTGAGCTTTAAGTTTTCTTTTGTAAACGGTCGATTGAATTATATGTTAAGGATATTCGGCGTTCCGATAAAAAAACTTCAAAAGAAGGCTAATGATAATACTCAGGCAAAAATTCCGAATGTCGGATCAAAACCTTTCGGTGAAACAGGAAAAACAGAATACGAGCCGGCAAAGAAACAGCCGACTATCAAACCGGGAGAGATCATAAGCGAAGAGCCGGAATCAGATGAAAAAAAGATAAAGATCGAGATTTCGGAAGAACAGTTAAAGAAGGATTATCAGGAGAAAAAAACTCCGCTTACGGATAAAATTAAGTTTAAAATAAAAAGCATATGTGATAAACTAAAGAAAGTTAAGAGCATCTTGGATTTAATATCAAAGATAAAAGATCCTGTTATTAAACTGATCAAATCGATAATGCCTAAAAAAGTTAAAGGGTATATCAATTTCGGATTTGACGATCCTTCACGAACGGGAATGGTATATGCGGTTTTAGGAGCACTGTGCGTGCCGATACCGAGAGATCTTGCGCTTAATCCCGATTTTGAAAACGGCAGATTTGAATGTGATGTTAAAATATCCGGAAGGATATTTATAATTAATATAGCAATTTGTGCTGTTAAACTTTTCATGATTCCTGAATTCAGGGAATTGCTTGGCTTTAGTTCTACTAAAAACGGAACCGGCGGAAAAAAACGAAAACACAGCAGAAAAAGAGTAAAGAAATATAAAGCAAGAATCAGGCAAGGAGGCAAACATGACTGAAGTTAATAATAATAAATTTAAAGCAAACATAGACGCTCTTATGGACGGATTAAAAGGTTTTTTGAGCACAAAAACAGTAGTCGGTGAACCGATGGACGTAAACGGAACGATCATCATTCCTCTTGCGGATGTATCATTCGGTATGGCGGCCGGAGCGTCTGACGGCGACAATAAAAATAAAGTCGGAGGAGGACTTGGCGCCAAGATCAATCCTTCAGCTATGCTTGTCATAAACGAGAATGGATCGAGAATGGTGACAGTTAAAGATGATTCAGGCATATTCGGAAAGATACTTGACATGGCTCCTGATATTATTGCTAAGTTTACAAAGAAAAATGAAGCCGATCCCGTAAAAGATCTTTTCGATGAGGAAGATTGAAATTAATCGGATGGAATTACGGGTACTGAATTATTTTTTGGCAATTGCCAGAGAAGAGAATTTTACGAGGGCTGCAGAGCAGTTACATATAACACAGCCGACCCTGTCAAGGCAAATTGCTGACTTGGAACAGGAACTTGGCGTTAAACTGTTTATTCGCAGCAATCATAATATTATTTTAACTGAAGACGGTATGATCCTAAAACGCCGCGCACAGGAAATTTTATCTTTAGCAGACAAAACAAAGCGTGATTTTTTGCAAAAAGATGAAAATTTAGAAGGCGTTATATCTATCGGCAGCGGTGAGTTTTTATCAACAAAGGTTTTGACAGATTGCATCGCTCGTTTTTGCAAAAAGCATCCTCTGATACATTTTGAAATTTACAGTGGAAATGCAGGAAATATTCGAGATTATATAGAAAGAGGTCTGTTAGATTTAGGCCTGATGACTGAACCGATTGATATCAGAAAGTATGAATTTATTACTATGCCGGTTGAAGAGCAGTGGGGAGTATTGGTAAGAGAGGATTCTCATCTGGCAGACAGGAAGTTTATCAGTCCTCAGGATTTGATTGATATACCGCTTATTTCTTCTACGAATGAATTTGCAGAAAGCAGTGTCGGCAAATGGTTTGGAGAATATTCATCACGGGTGAACATTATCGCAAAGGGAAATTTGCTTTACAACGA
Organism: uncultured Lachnospiraceae bacterium; assembly: GCA_949283905.1. Classification (GTDB taxonomy): domain Bacteria; phylum Bacillota; class Clostridia; order Lachnospirales; family Lachnospiraceae; genus Alectryocaccobium. The sequence goes on from CASDUB010000284.1 coordinate 7,521, forward strand.
AGCGATGCTCGCGAAAAGTAATATTGGAGCGGTAATCTGCATTCGATTAAATTGTACTTATGAAGGGCTGCGGTTTATTCCGTTTTATCCGTCGCTTACAACGGATACTGCATTAGCATGGAAAAAAGATCAATTTTTTTCTGCCGCTACAACTTCTTTTATTGACTTTTCAAAGAAATACCTAAAAGGTATTTCTGGTGATGAATTGTAAGTATTAGACATTTCATATATTCAAATTTACAATAAAGGTGTTCCAAGAACGGAGCACCTTTATTTTATTTGGAAAAGGAAATGAAAAATGACAATTAATGAAGCAAGTAAAAAATACAATATTCCTGTTAAAATTTTGCGTGAATATGAGAACTGGGGATTGTGCAGCGAAGTAAAAAAGGTAATGGGTTCGTGGCGTTATGACGACAGCGACATCGAACGATTAAGTATGATCATGACGCTTCACGATGTGGGTTTTACCAATGACGAAGTCGAAAAATATATGAAACTTCTTTTACAGGGAAAAGCAACTGAAGAAGAACGGCTTAAAATGTTAAACGACAAGCGGTATGGAACTCTCGATGAAATTCATTTTAAAGAAAAACAGCTGGATCGTTTAGATTATCTGCGATTTGAAATTCAAAGAGAAAACCAGGAAAAATGAAAGGAGACTTGAAAATGGAGTTGTATAGAACAGATCCTGAATTTACAGAACGTTTTGAGTATTTTGCGTTTAATGAAGTACCAAATGAAGAAGGTCATAAACTGCCGGAAAGAACACGTTATATGGCAATACTGGCAGCTTTGATTGGATGCGGCAGCACAGATGCATACCGAGAAATTTTGCCGAAAGCTCTTGAAAACGGTATTACCCCTGTAATTGCAAAGGAAATAGTTTATCAGTCAACCGACTACTTAGGTTATGGCAGAATGCTGCCGTTTCTGAATTGTACAAATGAAATCTTTTTAGAAAAAGATATAAAACTTCCGCTTGAAGGTCAGGCGACTACTACCCTTGAAAACAGACTTGAAAAGGGCGTAGAGGCACAGGCTAAAATTTTTGGAGAGCACATGAAAGAAGCGTGGAAAAACGGTCATATAAATCGTTGGCTCACTGCCAATTGTTTTGGTGATTACTACACACGAAAAGGCCTTTCTCTTGCAGAAAGGGAATTGATTACATTCTGCTTTCTTATGGCTCAGGGAGGATGTGAACCGCAGCTTATCGCACATTCAAAAGGAAATATGAATCTTGGAAATGATAAGGAATTCCTTGTCAGCGTAATCTCCCAGTGTCTGCCTTATATCGGATATCCCCGCAGTTTGAATGCTGTTACATGTGTGAATAAAGCGGCTGAGATGTGATTAAACACGGGAGGAGACAATATTGAAAAAAACACTGTCAATTTTTGGAGTATTGGTTTTATTAGTATTAACACTTGTATTTTCACTTGTAGCTTGCAGTGGTGTAAACGAACAGGAGACCAATGTACTGTCATCGGCGGATACATCTGTTCCGGTTACAGATACGGAATTTTTGGAACAGACTATTGAACCTCAGACGGAATCGGAAAATTTGGATTCGGAAACAAACGGCAGTAACGTATTAGTGGCATATTTTTCATGGGCGGACAATGCAGTTGTAGATGGTGAAGTTGATGTTGTCTCGTCGCCAAGCGTTGTCTCGCCGGGCAATGTACAGCAGCTTGCCGTATGGGTACAGGAGGAAACAGGCGGTGATCTGTTTTCGATTCAAGTTACCGATCCGTATCCGAGCGACTGGGATGCATGTCTTGAACGGGCAAATGATGAACGATCGCAAAATGTACGGCCGCAGTTAGTTGAAAATGTGGAAAATATAGAGCAGTATGATACGGTATTTGTTGGGTACCCTGATTGGTGGAGTGATGCGCCTATGCTTATATATTCATTTATTGAAAGCTACGATTGGAATGGAAAAACACTTATTCCGTTCTGTACAAGCGGAGGCAGCGGATTCGGACGAAGCCTGGAAAAACTGCCGGACAGCGCTCCGGGAGCAAATATTTTAGAAGGTCTTCATGTTTCAGGGAGCAGTGTGGAATCTGCTTCAGATGAAATAGCTTCATGGATAAGCGGATTGAATATTTCTTAACAGGCAGGAGGGAAGCATGAAGCCAAAAGCAGTTGTCAAAATAGTGATTGATGTTCTGATGACATTCAGCTTGCTATTCTTAATGGGATATCAGTTTTGGGGTGATACGGCGCATGAGTATGTCGGATCAGGGATGTTTGTTTTATTCATTGCGCATCATGTACTTAACATAAACTGGTATAGAAATTTATCTCGAGGAGAGTATTTTCCAATTCGAGTTTTTACTTTGGCAGTTGATATATTAGTTTTTCTTTCAATGATAGGATTGATGATCAGCGGAATCATGCTTTCAAATCATGTTTTCACATTTCTGAATCTTCACGGAGGAATGTCTTTTGCAAGACTTCTTCACATGGCGTCATCTTATTGGGGATTTGTGCTGATGGCTCTTCATCTTGGGATGCATTGGGGAATATTTATGGGACTTGCAAAAAAGGTATTGAAATTACAGAAACCTTCTCGTGTAAGAAAAATTCTTCTTCCGATTATTGCCGGCGTGATAGCGGTCTACGGTTTTAGTGTATTTATCCGAAGAGATATTCTTACATATATGTTGATCCGGACTCAATTTGTATTTCTTGATTTTGGAGAGCTTGTTCCTCTTTTTTATCTTGATTATCTGGCAATGATGGGGACGTTTATTTTCATTGGATATCATGTATCCAAGCTGCTGAGAAAATATCATATTTAAAAGGAGTAATTGTTATGCGTATCAATGACAAAAATTTATTTGAAAAAGAAAATATATTTGGTCAGGGCAATCTGAATACGGGATTTGCCAGGTATTTTATTGGTAATTCATATTTGAATCCGCTTACGGAAGCGGGAAAATGCCCTGTGTTTCTGGCAAATGTAACGTTTGAACCGGGATGCCGGAATAACTGGCATATACATCATGCAAAGAACGGCGGCGGCCAGATTCTGATTTGTACCGCAGGAGAAGGCTGGTATCAGGAAGAGGGAAAATCGGCTGTAAGTCTTGTGCCGGGAATGGTTATTACTATTCCGGCAGAGGTAAAGCATTGGCATGGAGCTAAAAAGGACAGCTGGTTTTCACATATTGCGGTGGAGGTGCCCGGAGAAGAAACATCGAACGAATGGTGCGAACCGGTGGATGATGAAATATATAACGGCTTGGAGTAAGGAGGTCGCATTATGCAGTATACAAAACTTGGAAATTCTGATCTTAATGTTTCGCGTATATGCATGGGATGTATGGGATTCGGAGATCCGAATAACGGTCAGCA
>CASDUB010000285.1 GCA_949283905.1 uncultured Lachnospiraceae bacterium
CAGTCTCGATCCCCTCGCCGCAAATCTTGTCGTAGCCGATCCTTCCAGGACTGAAAAGACTATATGTCTTGCTGTTTCTCCGTCTTTAAAAGCCTATGGCATTTCCGGCAGAGCGCGCCTTTTTGAAGTCGTTCAGAAAGTAAAAGAAATAAACGCTGCGCGTCTTTTAAAAGCGCCTCAAAATACTTTTACTTCCGAATCCTTTGACAGCCGTGTTCTTGAAAAAGACCCTTCGTCAAAGCTGACATATATCACCGCGCCTCCCAGGATGCGAAAATACATCGAATACAGCAGCCGGATATACGATATCTATCTCAAATACGTTTCATCTGACGATATACATGTCTATTCTATAGACGAAGTGTTTATCGATGTTACCGACTACTTACCCTATTATAATATCTCTGCCCGTACTTTGGCTATGAATATGATAAACGATGTTTTAAATACTACCGGCATAACGGCAACATGCGGCATAGGAACAAACCTTTATCTTTGCAAAGTCGCGATGGATATCGTCGCGAAACACATACCGCCTGACAAAAACGGTGTGAGGATAGCCGAACTTGACGAGCACAGATACAGGAAGCTGCTCTGGACTCATGAGCCTATTACCGATTTCTGGCGCGTCGGCAGAGGTATCGCTAAAAGACTTTCGAAATTTCAGATATATACCATGGGAGATATCGCAAGATGCAGTATCGGAAAAAAGACCGATTTTTACAATGAAGACCTGCTTTACAAGCTTTTGGGCGTAAACGCTGAACTTTTGATAGATCATGCATGGGGCTGGGAACCGGCAACGATCGAATCCATTAAAAACTACATACCCGAATCCAACTCCATAAGCAGCGGTCAGGTTCTTTTGCAGCCCTACACATATGAAAAAGCGCGTATCGTAGTCCGTGAAATGCTCGAACTTCTTTCGCTTGACCTTGTAAAAAAGCATTTTATGACCGATATGATAATCTTATATATCGGATACGATATCTCAAACCTTACCGACAAGAAAATCATGGCGGATTATCACGGCGGCATTGTAACAGATCACTATGGCCGCACGGTTCCTAAACCCGTAAACGGCTCTGTAAATCTCGGCTCTTACACCTCAAGTGCAAAGAAAATTATTGATAATTCGCTTAAACTGTTTGATGACATCGTCGACCGACGTCTGCTTATACGCAGAATAAATATATCCGCCGAAAATATTTTGCCCGAAAAACTGGCCGAAGAAAAAACGACTTACAGACAACTGTCTATTTTTGATACGGTTGAAACCGATACGAAAGAAAAGATCCTTCAGGAAACAATGCTGAAAATCCAACAAAAATACGGTAAAAATTCCATTCTGAAAGCAACAAGCCTGCAGGAGGGCGCAACAACAAGAATCCGCAATGAACAAATAGGAGGTCACCATTCCTGATGATCTCCTATTTCATATACTTTTATAATATGATCACATATCAGATTTTTTCTGTAAAAGAGACAGATATGAAGTTGTCAGCGTGTTTTTAATATCAAATCCGATTATTTTTAGAACTGCTTTTATCATTTCAAGCGCATCTTCTCTTTGCAGTTCACTCTCAACTATCTTTTCAAGTTCAAGGAACTCTCCAAGACCTTCAACACTGTCAAAACATGCAGTCATGTCTCCGAATTTTAATTCTTCTCTTGTTTTTATCACAAACGGCCTGACTGCAAAAAAACCAAGGGATTCCAGGATCTTCTGACCTGTAGGCGCGCTGTCTATTATCATTTCATGTTCGGGTCTTGTCATCGATATCCAGTCCGACTTAGGTCCTTTAAAATTCATCTGCGCTATCTTTTCTCCCGAATCAAGATCCATCGTCTCCCTTATTCGAAGCGCCGAGTCGCCGCCTCTTATCTGACCCGCGTTGTTATCAAAATACACATCCTGCATTTTTAGTCTGGCGCTTTCGATAAATCCCATATCTGTCAACTGTTCTTTTATTTTTTCAGGATCGCTTATCTTTAATTTCACTTCAACTTCAATCATAAAACTTCCGCTCTTTTCTTAAATAATCAAGAAAGCCTTCAAGTCCTTCCTTTATATCAATATAAGTCTGTTTAAAATCTCCTGAATACCATGGGTCGGCGATGGACTGTCCGCTTCTGCCCGCATAATCAAGAAGCAGCTTGATCTTCCCTTCCGTATCAGCTCCCGTTATACGTATGGTATTTCGTATATTTGCAGTGTCTGCGCAAAGAATATAGTCGTAATTATGATAATCCGATCTTGTGACCTGACGCGCCCTCTTGCCTGAAAAGTTTGTATATGCCGTCTTCCCGATGCCGTGCGCCCGTAGTTCTCTTGCAGCAGGCGGATACACAGGGTTTCCTCTTCCGCCCCAGCATTCTTCATCAGAAGTAGCTGCAGACGCTATCTCAAATTTATCTTTTATATCCAGTTTTTCTACCATATCCTTAAACATGAACTCCGCCATAGGCGACCTGCAGATATTGCCGTGGCAGA
>CASDUB010000286.1 GCA_949283905.1 uncultured Lachnospiraceae bacterium
AGGCTGGCAACTATAAAGATCACCATTGCCCATACTTTATGGTACGGAATCATATCAGCCATCATAAATACTATAAATACCGGAATTAAAGCCACTCGAAACAATGTTAATTTATTCGGTAAATTCATATCATTTCTCCTACAATGTCATATTCTGAAGCTTTTGTGATCAATATATTTACAAATGAACCGGAGTCGAGATTTCTGTATGAAGCAAAAAAAACATATCCGTCAATATCGGGGGCATCTCCATAGCTTCTTCCGACATAAATATTTTCTTCAGGATAGTAGCCTTCCACAAAGACCTCGATTTCTTTCCCGACACGCTCATCGTTTTTTTGTGAAGAGATATCCTGCTGCAGAAGCATTATATCTTCTTTCCTTGCTTCTTTAATCTCTTCGTCGATCTGATCTTCAAATTCAGCGGCAGGCGTTTTATCCTGACGGGAATATGTAAACACGCCGAGTCGGTCAAACTTCATCTGATCAACGAACTCCAGCAGTTCCTTATGCTGATCGTCTGTTTCTCCGGGAAATCCAGTTATAAGAGTCGTTCTCAAAACAATATCAGGAATCTCTTTACGGAGCTCACTGATTATTTCAATAAGATCTTCTTTTGATGTTTTTCTTCCCATCTTTTTCAGGATATCATTATTGCAGTGCTGAATCGGCAGATCAAGATAATTGCATATCTTAGGCTGCTCTTTCATAGTCCTTATAAGCTCAGGATAAATTTCTTCCGGATAACAATACAAAACTCTTATCCAATGAAGCTCTTCTATCTCACAAAGTTTTTCAAGAAGAACATGAAGCATTTTTCTTCCATACAGGTCAACGCCATAAACGGTAGTCTCCTGCGCTACTATATTGAGTTCTTTCACTCCGTTTTGAACAAGAGTACGCGCCTCATCCAAAAGTTCCTCCATAGGAACGCTTCTGTAGTTTCCTCTTAAATAAGGAATGATACAGTATGTGCATCTTTTATTGCATCCCTCGGCTATCTTGAGATACTCAAAATGACCGCCTGTAACCATCGTTCTTTTTCCATCTGTTTTCGGCAGACCTTTAAGTTCTTTTTTTACTACGAGACGTTTCCCTTCATAAACTTTTTCTATAACGTCGGGAAGTTCGTCTATGGAGTTTGTTCCGATGACGGCGTCGACTTCTTCAAGTTCATTTAAAATATCCTCTCCGAAAAGTTCGGCAAGACATCCTGTTATGATAAGGGCACGGCAGCTGCCGTTCTTTTTATATTCCGCCATCTCAAGTATATTCTGAACGCTTTCATCCTGGGCGTCGTGAATAAAAGAACAGGTATTTACAACAATTATATCCGCCTGGTCTTCATCGTTTGTTATCTCATATCCGTGAGATACGAGATTTCCTATCATATGCTCGGAATCTACAAGATTCTTATCGCAGCCGAGCGATATAAATAAAACCTTTTTCATCAGTTCTCCGTTATTTCTTCAACTGCATCTTCTGATATCGGCTCTTCATCACTACTGTCTTCAACATCTAAAGATTCTTCAAATGCTTCTTCCTGATTGCCATCATCTTCGTTTGTTTCTTCAGCTGCGATATCTTCTATCGTCATTTCTTCTTCAGACGGCTCTTCAACCCAATCATCGGGAAGAATTCTTACTGCTCCTTCATAGAGTTCCTCAACCGCAAGAGAAAGAAGTTTTCCGCTGCCGTTTTCTTTTACTTTCGGCATTGCTCCGTTTACAAGCTGACGGGCACGTTTGCTGGCAGCAAGTACAATAGAATAACGGCTTGTAACTACAGGTGAATCTTCTGTTCCCTGTTCCTCGTTTATTCTGTCGATCAATTCATAGTATGATGGATGTATCATTTTCTTATCTCCTCTGCTTCTGTTTCTAATTTATTGATTAAATCTTTGCTGTTTTCTGTCTTTTGATGGATGCTTTCGATTATATTATTAAACTTTTCAACACACTCATCGAGTTTGCCGTTTTCATTTACGAGTATATAATCGTAATCCTGTACCGATTTGACTTCCCTGGCTATCTGAGCCATTCTTTTGTCGATCTTCTCTATAGTTTCGGATCCTCGTTTTATCAGCCTTTCCCTGATTTCATTTATCGAAGGAGCTGTTACAAAAACAAGTACTGTATCAGGATATTTTTCCTTAACTTTAAATACGCCCTGTACCTCTATTTCAAGGATCACGTCTTTTCCGTTATCGAGCTGTTCATTTACATATGATCTCGGAGTTCCGTAATAATTGTCTACATATTGAGCATATTCTAAAAACTCATCGTTTTTTATCATTTTTTCAAATTCATCTTTTGTTTTGAAAAAATAATCTTTTTTATCAACTTCTCCGGGTCTGGGAGCTCTTGTGGTTGCAGAAATAGAAAGCGCGTACTGCGGATATTTTTTCAGCAGAGCTTTCATCAACGTTCCTTTTCCGGCGCCTGAAAAGCCGGACACACATATCAGTATACCTTTTTTCATTAATTTTCGTCTCCAAAAATTTATTCAATATTCTGAATCTGTTCTCTTATCTTTTCAACTGTCGTCTTTAATTCTATTCCGACTTCCGATGTGCGGAAATCATTTGCCTTTGAGAGGATCGTATTTGATTCACGGTTCATTTCCTGCGCCATAAAATCAAGTCTGCGTCCTGCTTCTCCGCCTTTTAATAAAACCTGTTTCATCGTCGTGATATGATTTTTCAGTCTTA
>CASDUB010000287.1 GCA_949283905.1 uncultured Lachnospiraceae bacterium
ATGAGGATATCTTATAAATATGACCCTTCCTTTAAATTCGGGGAAATCCTTACCCATCACATGTTTAAAAGCGTCGATTATCATCCTGCCTTCAGGGGTTTCATTGCGGGAAAGCCTGACAATAACGCAGTTTCCCGCCAAAAGTCCCATGGCCGCCGTGTATGCAAATTGCGTGGGAATATTGCCCGGCGCAAAATGAAGGCTTATACCTCTTCCGATATGATATTCTCTGTCACTGTTTGCCCTCAATGCTTCAAGATGCGCTTTTCTGAACCAAAAAGAAAAAGCTGCAACATCCCCGTATGATCGTTTTCTGTTTGTCTCTTTCAGATAAGAAGACACCTCTGCCAGAAATTCAATAGTTCTGTCAGAAAATATATGCATAGGCTTCTGACTTCTTATATTCAACAGTTCTTCCTTATCGCCCAACAGATATTCGATCGGCATTTCATCAATGTTCCGCAGCAAATGTGTCGCTGCATCCTCTAATCTCCGCATGCTGTGCTCTCCCTATTACTTCAAAATAAACACCTTTTCTGCCGCACGGACAGTCGTCTTCACCAATCATACGCCCTATATCCTCAGTAAGAAGGCTGTGTCCCGGATAGCTTTTCGGAATCGTAGACATTACCTGTATCAGCCCCTCTTCGCCCTTTTCACATAGCGAAAAATCTTTCGCTCTTCTGAATAACACAGCCGAATAGTCAGAACAGTGAAGATGTCCGTATTCGCACTCCATAAAGATGCTTCCCGTCTGCTCTGCCATTCCGTAGTAATCCATTACCCGATTTACGCCGCAGGTCTTTTTTAATCTGTCGGCAAATTCCTGTTTTGAGACAGCCTCGGATATCAGTTTTTTCCATCCTCCGCCATGAACGAGCACCGCCTGCGGAAGATCGATTTTTTTGTTCTGTTTTTCAAGCTCCTGAACAAAATACCTCCATACCATGAAGGTAAATCCGAATATAAGCACAGGGCCGTCCGAATAATTTTCTACAAATTCTTCCACCGCCTCCATGTTCAGGCTCATATCGTCGTTGAGGGCGAAAACTCTTTTTTTTGCAAAAATCGAAAAGCCGAGAATGCCCGATGTTCTCGCTGAAAATCTGTCTCTTTTTTCTATCGTGGCGGGACAGTCGATAACCAGCATAGGAAGACGTTTCTTTCCTAAGAAGTCAGCGCCTATGGCCGCGAGAGCCTGCTGCTGCTGTACCCGCGTTTCGGCGTCAAGGATTATCTGCGATCTCGCCTGTCCGCTCGTGCCCGACGATGTCACCGTCTTTATATTACTGTCATCTTCAATACTTGAAAGCCGCAGCTCTTTAAATATACCGACAGGCAGAAAAGGAATGTCTTTATAGTGTTTTACTTTTTTCGCGTCGTATCCTGCGGCTGCAAGTATTTTTCTGTAATCATCACACATTTTTCTGTGATATTCGGTCAATTTCAGCATCCGGTCGGTATAATGCTCCGCCTTTGCTTCTTTATTTTCCCCGAAAGGAAATTCTCTTATCTCAGATGTCATCTTATCTCCTGTATGAAAACCGTCAGTTTCACATGTCTTTCATAAGTTCTTTATACATTATTTTTCCTGCCGAATTGCGGGGGATTTTTTCGACATATACTCCGGAAAATCCCTTGAGGCTCATCTTCAAAATATCGGCAAGTTTTTCGGGAGATGACAGGCTAATTTCTTTATCTGTCGTATATATCCTGATATTATCATCCGTTCCGCCGCATATTATCTCTGCTTCCGGATATATCTCTTTTAAGATATTTTCACACTGATCAAGGCTCACTCTTATGCCGTACATTTTAATAAATCGTTTCTTTCTTCCCACGATATAATAAAAGCCGTCTTCATCTCTCTTTGCGAGATCTCCCGTGAGCAGCCGTCCGTTGTTTTCATCTCCGGTTTGAAGATCTGTTTTTGTTTGAGCATATCCCATAAAGACATTCGGTCCTTCGTAAATCAGTTCTCCCGCAGTATCCGCTCCATTTATCTCGCTGCCTTTTTCATCGGCAATGTAAAATCTGCCGCCGGGGATCGCGATACCCATGCTTCCGAGTTTCTCAAGACATTTTTCAGCCGGCAGATACGCCATACGCGCGGTAGCTTCCGTCTGACCGTACATTACATAAAATTTCTTTCCGAATTTTTCCGCCCACAAGCCTATTTCTTCCTGAAGTTCTTTTGAAAGCTTGCCTCCGGCCTGAGTGAGATATCTTATCGAAGGAATATCTTTTCTGAATATACGCATCTTCTTTAATATCTGATACGTATATGGCACTCCTCCGAAACTTGTTGCCTTTTCCTTTTCCAGAAATTCCCAGAAGCCGCTCTGCACGTAACTTGATTTTGTCATCAAAATTTTTGCGCTCGCCAGAAGATGGCTGTTTACTATCGAAAGACCGTATGTGTATTGAAGCGGAAGCGAGGTTATCGGTCTTTCGTTTTCATCTATATGCAGATATTCCCGAATCGCCTCAGCATTGCTTTCCACATTCTTCTTTGTAAGCTTGACGAGCTTAGGACTTCCTGTACTTCCGGAAGTTGCCAGAAGCAGCGTCAGATCGGGATGCAGTTTACAAGTCTTATCCTCGTCATTTTCCTTAGAATCGCAATCATCGTCATTTAACTTCCACAAACCGTATTCACAGGCATTAAAAACAGGCGCGCTCATTAAAAGAGCAGTTATCTCCTGCTCCTTTGAAAGCGGCGCCCATATATAATCCGGTCTGTATGTATTTAAAAAGCTTTTTAACTGTATTTCGCCTGATTCGGCGTCGAGCATCAAAGGCACTGTTTTATTTTCTATAAAACCGATATACCCCGCGACAGCTCCCGGTGAATTTTCACACAGGCAAAACGCCAGTTTCCGTTCTTTTACATAACATTTCATTTCTTCCGGAAAACGGCACAACTCGCCGTAAGTTACGACAAGGCCTGTATCAGACAGAAGAGCCGTCCTGTCCGGATTTTTCTTTTCAAGCGAAAATATCATTTTCGCCACCTCTTTTCGTAATAAAACTGAAAGCTTTCGCTGAAGCTTCTTTAAAACTGAACTCCGAGTTTTTTCAGAATTTCAATACCGAGAGAATATTTTGAGAATCCCGTAATATCAAGAGTATCAAATTCAACTCCGAAATTCTCTTCCAGATCGCTGACCATATCCATGTGTGTTACCGAATCCCATCTCGGATATCTGTTATAAACAAGTGTTTCATCATTTAATTCATCATCTGTTGCTTTAAGGTCTCTTTTTAAAATGTTATTGTATTTTTCTAAATTTGTCATTGCCGCTTACCTCTTTTATTTTAATAAATTTTATTCTGACGATATATTAACTTTAATCTTTATGATATCATACCATAAGTACACAATGAATTCCATGGAGGCAGTTCAAATATGTTGTTAAATCACGATGAAGTCAAAAAGATACTTCCCCACAGAGATCCCCTCTTGCTCGTAAGCCAGGCTGAGATTGAAGATAACGAAGTCTGCGCCACTTTGTTTGTAGATCCGTCGTGGGACATTTTCAAAGGCCATTTTCCCGGCAGTCCCGTCCTTCCGGGCATCTACCTTGTAGAAAGCATGGCGCAGGCAGCCGATATCCTCATAATGTCCGATCCGGCGAACAAAAACAAGCTTCCTTATTTCGCCGGCATAAACAAAATGCGTTTTATCCGTCCTGTCTATCCCGGAAATACCATAATCTTAACAGCCGAGATCACGACGGAGGCCGGAAACGGATTATACGAATGTAAAGTGACTGCTCTTATCGCCGGCAAAAAAGCGGCCCAGGGCGCTGTTTCAATAATGCTGAAAGGATGAATTCTTTCAGGCTTTCAGCATTTTATTGCACATTTATTCTGTTCTCAGCGCTTCCACAGGATCGCTCTTTGAAGCTTTTGCGGATGGTATCAGACCTGAAAACAGCGTAAGACCCACACTTATTGCAACAAGCGCCGCAGCGTAAAGAACCGGCAGGAATATCCTAACCGTATCCATTTCAAGATAACTCTGAATAAGGTTATTGATCGGTATCGTAAGAAGGCTTGCAATCAAAACGCCC
>CASDUB010000288.1 GCA_949283905.1 uncultured Lachnospiraceae bacterium
CTGCAGAATTAGCTTTGATTCGCAGTTTTCTTTTATAAGTCTGTCATGGACTTTATTCATTGCTATCTTGATTATATCCGCCGCAGTGCCCTGTATCGGCGAGTTCATAGCAACCCTTTCGCCAAACGACCTCTGCATAAAATTAGAAGATTTAAGTTCCGGAACGGGTCTTCTTCTGCCGAATATCGTAGTAGTGTATCCTGTTTCTTTTGCTTTAGAAACCGTTGAATCAAGATAAGTTTTTATTCCCGGATAAGTCTTAAAATACTGTTCGATATAATTTTGAGCTTCTTTTCGAGTAATACTCAGATCCTGGCTCAGACCGAAAGAACTGATTCCGTATATTATTCCGAAATTAACTGCTTTCGCGTTTCTTCGCTGAAGCGGCGTAACTTCTTCAAACGGAACTCCAAAGACCTCTGACGCCGTGATCCTGTGTATATCGCTGTTTTTATTGTATGCTTCGATAAGCTTATCATCATCCGACATATGTGCAAGCACTCTAAGTTCAATCTGAGAATAGTCGGTATCGATAAACACACAGCCGTCTGCCGGAATAAATACCCTGCGTATTTTTCTTCCAAGCTCCATTCTTACCGGGATATTCTGAAGATTCGGATCTGTTGAACTTATCCTTCCTGTAGCCGTGATCGTCTGATGAAAATGAGAATGTATTCGTCCGTCCCCTTCAACATAATCGCCGAGTGCGTCGGCATATGTGGATTTCAATTTTGAAAGCTGCCTGAAGTATAATATATCGTTTACTATAGGCGCCTTATCGGCAAGCTTCTCAAGCACATCTACGGCTGTCGAATATCCGCTTTTTGTTTTTTTCGCACCGGGAAGCTGCAGTTTTTCAAATAATATGACTCCAAGCTGTTTCGGAGACTGAATATTGAATTCTTCTCCAGCCTGTTCATATATCTTTTTTTCTACAATTTCAATCTGTTCTTCCAACTGCTTTGAAAAAATCTTGAGTTCTTCAGTATTGATCCTGATGCCTTCGCATTCCATGTCGCTGAGGGTATATACAAAAGGCATTTCAATATTATTAAAAAGATCAAGCATACCCGTCTCTTCAAGTTTTTCAGTAAGTTTTTTTCTCGATTTTAAAGACATATACGCCGTATAGCCGCATATATCGGCTCTCTGTTCGTCGGTTATAACGATTTTCTTTGTTATCTTATCACCCACGATCTCTTCGGCCGATTTAAGAACACAGCCGGCGTATTCGGATGCTATATATTCATACGAATATTCACTTCTCAAAGGATCAAGAAGATAAGCGGCTATTTTGCAGTCAAAAAGCGTTTCCTTTTTTTGACTGTGCAGAATATTCTGCTGCTCTTTAAACATATATGTAGATATTTTTGTATTTGAATTAATAAGACCGATTACCTTTTCCTTAAGATAATCCCCGGTTATAAATCCTTCGGCAGCTATATAATAGCATTCATTTTTATAAGCTATGGCAGCTCCAATGATCTCTTTATCTTCTATGTCAAGATAAAGTCCCGTTTCCTCTGAATCTGACGCTTCGCTAAAAATATTTTCAGCCTTTGAAAGATCATTTTCGATGATTATTTTTATCTCTTCGTTCGATGTTTTTTCGGAATCCTCAAATCTTGAAAAATAATTCTTAAAACCGAGTTCCTTAAATAATGCATATGCATCCGCAGAATAAAAGTTCTGAATTTTAAGATCTTCAAGTCTGATGTCAACAGGGGCGTCTGTTTTTATTGTAGCCAGCGTTTTTGACAATACGCCAAGATCATAATTATCCCTGAAGGCTTCCATCGCTTTTTTAGGCTTTATCTCTTCTCTGTGTTCATATGCATTTTCAAGACTTCCGTAGGCTTTTATCAAATTAACGGCCGTTTTCTCACCGACGCCCGGAAGACCCGGAATATTATCTGATGAATCTCCCATCATCGATTTCAGATCTATTATCTGACGCGGAGTCACCTGATAAACTTCCTCAACATGTTCAGGCGTAAATGTCTCCACTGTCGTCGATCCTTTGCTTGTTTTCGGAAGTATAAGCGATACTTTGTCGGTTACAAGCTGCAAAAGATCCCTGTCGCCTGAAAGGATGGTCGCAGTCATATTATTTTTTTCGGCAATGGATGCGACTGTTCCTATAACGTCATCGGCTTCGAATCCCTCTTTTTCAATAATACTTATATTCATGGCACGAAGCACCTGCTTCATAAGATCCACCTGACCGCGGAGCTCTTCCGGCATTGGCTTTCTCGTGCCTTTATACCCTTCAAACATCTTATGTCTGAATGTGGGCGCATGAAGATCAAACGCCACCGCGATATGGTCGGGCTGAACCTCGTCCATTACTTTAAAGATGATATTTAAAAATCCGTATACGGCGTTTGTATAAACTCCCTTCGGATTCGTCAGAAGCGGCAGCGCATAAAACGCTCTGTTTAAAATACTGTGGCCGTCTATAAGAAGAATATTATTTTCCATGCTAATTCCTTTCGATCTAATGTCAGATCAGATTTTTCAGAAACGGAGAAATTTCTGTTTTTTTCTCATATCGTTCTTTTACAGCGTAAATATTAAGCTGTTCTCTTGCCCTCGTCATTCCGACATAAAACAATCGTCTTTCCTCTTCTATATCCTGTTCAAGATTAGCTTTATGAAACGGAATCACTCCTTCATTTACATCAAGTATATATACTATATCATATTCTTTGCCTTTACTTCCATGAAGAGTAGATATTTTAACGGAATCCTCCGTATTATTTTTATCACTGGCATTTTTAGCGCCTGTATTTCCCTGTTTTTTAATATTTTCGCTGTATTCGATTATATGCTTATTCCACTCTTCAAAATTCTTAAAAGGTTTGGCGCTTTCCGTAATCTCATCCATCAGATCAAAAAGGTCTTTAGCCGGAACTTTCTTTTCAAGAGCATAATCCCTAATATAATCATCGTATCCGATAACCTTTCTGATATAGTGTATGGCTCCATAGGGCGGAAGATCTTTCAAAGCTTTGATATTTTCTTCAAGTTCTTCAATCCTCTTCCACATCCAGCTTCTGTCTTCATAATAAAAATATAAGCTTTCAAATCTTACTGTTTTCTCATAAAATGCATTTCTCGAAATAAATCTGTTAGGTTTATTTACTATCTTTAAGTAATCCTCTCTCTTATCACTGCCGTTTCCGATCTTAAGATAAGTTATGATATCTTTCGCGATAAAATGATCAAATATACAGGGGATTTCCTGCTGCGCTTCAAAAGGTATCCTGTCGTATATCAGCTTTTCGATCGCCGCACGTGCTCCGAAATTTGTTCTTACAAGTATGGCGATATCAGAATACTTTTTACCCGAAGTTACATTTGCTCTTATATTCCGTGAAAGGATATCCGTTTCCTGCCAGATATTGTCAAAGACTTCTATTTCGACATTTTTGCCGTTTTCATTCGACGTATAAAGCTCTTTTGAAAATCTCTTTTTGTTGCACGATATTACGGACGAAGCGGCATTTAATATCTGAGGCGTGCTTCTGTAATTTTCAGTCAGCCTTACCGTTTTACAGTTTTTATACTGTCCGGGAAATCCGAGCATAATAGAAGGGTCTGATCCTCTAAATCTGTATATAGACTGGTCGTCGTCACCGACTATAAAGATATTATTTTCCGGTTCTGCAAGCAATTGAATTATCCTGTACTGCAGCGGATTTATATCCTGAAATTCATCTATCAGAATATA
>CASDUB010000289.1 GCA_949283905.1 uncultured Lachnospiraceae bacterium
AGTTATCGAACAGATCAACGCTAACGCTTTAGCTGCGGCGTAAAATTGCATACACTTTAGCCGCTGCGTAAAATCGATATTGACATCAACGTATATTAAAACTATAATGCACACGTAAGCAAAGGCGCTTCGGGACTACCCGAAGTGCCTGTTATTTTTTGCAAAAACGGCTATAAAAGTATTTTTGGAGGGTATTATGTCTGGGTTACATGAAGAATGCGGTGTGTTTGGCGTATGGAGTGATGATAATTCCGAAGCTGCAAGAGATATTTATTACGGGTTAACGGCTTTGCAGCACAGAGGGCAGGAGTCGGCGGGAATCGCCGTTTGCGATACAAAAGGTCCCCTTGGAAATGTTTGTATTCATAAGGGAATGGGGCTGGTAAGCGAAGTATTTAACGAGAGTATCATCAATAATTTAAGAGGGAATATCGGCATAGGGCACGTCAGATATTCGACGACAGGAAAAAGTGTAGAGGAAAATGCGCAGCCTGTATTTCTGAATTATCTTAAAGGTACGCTGGTGCTGGCGCATAACGGAAATATTATTAATGCAGGTGATATAAGAAATGAGCTTATTCAAAAGGGCGCAAGATTTTTCGGTACGACGGATTCGGAAGTTATTGCGTATAAGATTGCGCTGGAAAGGTTGAATTCGGGATCGATAGAAGAAGCAGTTTTAAATGTAGCTGATACATTAAAGGGCGGATTTGCTATTTTAGTGATGAGTCCTCAGAAATTAGTCGGAATAAGAGATCCTCTCGGGTTAAAACCCTTATGTCTCGGAAGACGCGGCGAATCTTTTATGCTTGCATCGGAAAGCGCGGCGCTTACATCTGCAGGAGCGGAATTTGTACGTGATATCAGACCCGGTGAGCTTATTGTTATCGCAGACGGTAAAGTTACTTCGGATTTATTCCTGAGCAGCAGAAAACACGCACACTGTGTTTTTGAATATATTTATTTCGCAAGGAAAGATTCGGTAATAGACGGTGTTAGCGTACACAAAGCAAGAGTAAAAGGCGGCGCTTTGATGGCAAGACGTTTTCCGGTTGAAGCCGATGTCGTAACAGGAGTGCCTGATTCGGGAATCGCAGCGGCAGTGGGATATGCTGAAGAATCAGGAATTCCGTTTAAACTCGCCTTTCATAAAAACAGTTATGTCGGAAGAACTTTTATTAAGCCGACACAAAGAGAACGTAAGTCGGCAGTTCAGATGAAACTGAGTCTGATTTCTGATGTTGTAAAAGATAAAAGAATCGTGCTGATCGATGATTCTATTGTAAGAGGCACGACGATATCAAACATTATCATGACAATGAGAAATGCCGGTGCAAAAGAAGTTCATGTGCGTATAAGCTCGCCTCCGTTTTTATATCCGTGCTATTACGGTACGGATGTACCGGACAATAATGAATTAATCGCAAATAAACTTTCAAAAAATGAACTGCGGGATTTTATAGGCGCGGATTCGTTAGAGTACATGGATATAGATGATCTCGATAAAATGGCAGATGGATTATCGCTGTGCAAGGCCTGCTTCGATAACGACTATCCGGAAAAATGAATAATTTAAAAATAAAAAATTCAAAAAAGTATTGACATCTGAAAAATCAGGGTATATACTTCGGAACATGAAAAGCAAAGGCGCTTTGAACTTTAGGTTCAAGGCGCCTTTTTTCGTGGAAAAAACAAAAAGGAGAATCGATTATGAAAAAGTCAATCCCGGAATTATATGGATCTTTAGTATTTAATGACGCAGTAATGAGAGATAAACTTCCAAAAGACATCTACAAAGCGTTGAGAAAGACGATTGATAATAATACGCATCTTGAAAAGGATGTAGCGAATGCCGTAGCTATTGCGATGAAAGAATGGGCTGTAGAACACGGCGCTACACATTTTACTCACTGGTTCCAGCCGATGACAGGTTTCACGGCGGAAAAACATGACAGTTTCATCTCACCAATTGATGAAGGCAAGGCGATGATGGATTTTTCAGGCAAAGAGCTTATAAAAGGCGAGCCTGATGCGTCTTCATTCCCTTCAGGAGGACTCAGGGCTACATTTGAAGCCAGAGGATATACAGCCTGGGATCCGACTTCGCCTGCTTTTATAAAAGACGGTACTCTTTGTATCCCGACGGCATTCTGTTCATATGAAGGAGAAGCTCTCGACAAGAAAACTCCTCTGTTAAGATCGATGGAAGCCCTCAGCAAAGAAGCCGTAAAATTGCTTCACATATTAGGCGATACAGATGTAACAAGTGTTAAGACAACAGTCGGTCCTGAACAGGAATATTTTCTGATAGATAAGGAAGACTTCAAAAAACGTAAAGATCTCATCTTTACCGGACGTACTCTTATCGGCGCGATGCCTCCGAAAGGACAGGAACTGGACGATCATTATTTCGGAATGCTGAAACCGAGGGTAGCCGCTTACATGCATGATCTTGACGAAGAACTCTGGAAACTTGGAATTCCTGCAAAGACAAAACACAATGAAGTTGCTCCGTGTCAGCATGAGCTCGCTCCTGTGTTTGAAACATCGAACGTGGCTGTAGATCACAACCAGCTGACCATGGAGATCATGAAAAAAGTTGCCGACAGGCACGGATATGTATGCCTCCTGCATGAAAAGCCCTTTGCCGGAATTAACGGATCGGGTAAACACAACAACTGGTCGATAAGCACAAACACAGGCGTTAATCTTTTAGATCCGGGCAAAAAACCTGCTGAAAATATTCGATTCCTTTTATTCCTTACGGCAGTTATCAAAGCGGTAGACGAATACGCCGATCTTTTGAGAGTTTCAGTTGCCGGTGCCGGAAATGACCACAGGCTTGGAGCAAATGAAGCACCGCCTGCCATCATTTCAATTTTCATCGGAGATGAGCTTGTAAAAGTCCTTGATTCGATTATAAATAAATCTTCATTTGCAAGTGAAAAAGAACTTATGTCGATCGGCGCGACTGTTCTTCCGCACTTTGTAAAAGATACTACAGACAGAAACAGAACTTCACCGTTTGCATTTACAGTAAACAAATTCGAGTTCAGATCCCTCGGCTCATCAGCTTCAGTATCAACTCCGAATATTGTTCTGAACACGGCGGTGGCAGATGTGCTTGCTGAGTTTTCGGAAAAACTTGAAGGAACAGAGCCTGACGAATTGACAGATAAGATATACAACCTTATCAGAGATACGATTCTCGCACATAAGAGAATAATATTTAACGGAAACGGATATACGGATGAATGGGTTAAAGAAGCCGAGGCCAGAGGACTTTATAATCTCAGATCAACGCCTGATGCGCTGCCTGTATTTAAGAGTGATAAGAGCAAAAAACTCTTTATTAAGCACGGCGTTTTCTCTGAAACGGAGATCGATTCGAGAACAGAGATCTTATTTGAAAATTATGTAAAAACACTTCATATTGAATCTCTTACGCTTCAGGATATGCTGCAGAAAGAATTTTTGCCTTCAGTTATGAAATATAGTGATCAGATTTGCGAATCAATAAGTTCAAAGAAATCGATTAATAAAGAAATACCTACCGGGGCATCTGAAAAATTACTGAACATATTGTCACTTAACTATGAGCAGATTTCAGAATTGCTTGAAAAGCTTTATGACGATACCGAAAAGGCCGGCGAGATCGCAGATATAAATGAACAGGCGGTATTTTATCATGACGTTGTCAAAAAAGATATGGATGATGTAAGAAAAGTAGTCGATCAGACGGAAATACTGATTCCGGATGAGATTCTTCCGTATCCGACATATGAGAAAATGCTGTTTTATGTATGATCGTTAATACGCAAAGATGCGTGTGCAAAATAAATCATTTTAGAGTGGTTTTATAGAGAAGCAGACAGAGATTTATCTCTGTCTGTTTCTGATAAATGAGATGATCGAAATACTGGGAGGAAGATAAAAATGTGTTCTATTATGGGATATTTTGGAGATACACTTTCAACCGAAGAGTTTGAAGAACACTTTGATAAAACAATATCCAGAGGTCCTGACATGAAGAGGACTATTACTTTGCCGCATGCGGTGATCGGATTTGAAAGATTGTCCATCATGGGACTTGATGATAGCGGAATGCAGCCGTTTAAATATAAAGAAAAATATGTTGTCTGCAACGGAGAAATATACGGTTTCAGACCATTAAAAAAAGAGCTTGAGGAAGAGGGGTATCAATTCAATTCGGATTCTGACTGTGAGATAATTCTTCCTCTATATGAAAAATACGGACTTGAAATGTTCAAAATGTTCGATGCGGAATTTGCCTGCATCATATATGACAAAGGAAAGAACAGTGTTGTCGCGGCAAGAGATCCGATTGGTATCAGACCTCTTTTTTACGGATATCCGAAGGAAGATGAAATCGTTTTTGCTTCTGAGGCTAAAAACCTTGTGGGTCTTGTTAAAGAAGTTTTTCCGTTTCCTCCGGGTCATTATTATGCGGACGGAAAGTTTGTTCAGTATCGTGATATGACAGAGGTAAAAGAGGTTGTAACAGATGATATCGAAGTCATATGCAGCAACATTCATGACAAGCTTGTTAAAGGAATAGAAAAAAGACTTGATGCAGACGCTCCTGTGGGATTTTTGCTTTCGGGAGGACTCGACAGTTCTCTTGTATGTTCTGTCGCTGCGAAAATACTTGATAAACCGATCAGAACATTTGCGATAGGTATGAGCACCGATGCGATC
>CASDUB010000290.1 GCA_949283905.1 uncultured Lachnospiraceae bacterium
AAAGGCGGAAAGTTTTTCTGATAAAGACTTTCCGGATGGGTAAATTAAGCCATGAAATTGGGCATCGTCGGACTTCCAAATGTCGGAAAGAGTACACTTTTTAACGCGATAACAGGTACGGCAAACGCGCAGGCAGCAAACTATCCGTTCTGCACTATCGAGCCGAATAACGGTATCGTAGCAGTTCCGGATGAGCGTCTTGATAAGTTGGCGGAAATCTGGAACACAGATAAGAAAACACCTGCCGTTGTAGAATTCGTCGATATCGCGGGTCTTGTAAAAGGAGCTTCCCAGGGGGCGGGACTCGGAAATAAATTCTTAGGCCATATCCGTGAATGCGACGCAATCATTCATGTTGTACGTTGCTTTGACAATGACAACATCACTCATGTCGTTGAAGACGCGACAAAGCCTGTTCCTGTCGATCCGGACGGAGATATCGAATGTATCGATCTTGAGCTGATCTTTTCTGATCTTGAGATGGCTCAGAACCGTCTCGCTAAATATTCAAAAGCGGCAAAGACAGGAAATAAAGATGCGAAAGCTGAAGTTGCAATGCTGGAACCGTTGATCGAGCATCTTGAAAAAGGACTCAGCGCAAGGACATTCGAATTTGATGAGAAAGATGAAGTTGTGAAAAACGCTCTCAGAGAGATGGGACTGCTTTCAAGGAAACCAATTATTTACGCATGCAATATGGATGACGACGGAGTAATGGATCCTGAAGCGAATGAGTATTATCAGATCGTTAAGAAGCGTGCCGAGATAGAGGGCGCTCAGGTTATTCCTATCTGTGCCAAGACAGAAGAGGAGCTTTCTGAACTTGATGATGAGGAAAGAGCCGAATTTATGGAAGACTTAGGATTGGCCGAGTCGGGTCTTGACAAACTTATCAAAGCAAGCTACGCGCTTTTGGGACTCATATCTTTCCTTACAGACGGAAAGAAAGAGTGCCGCGCATGGACAATTAAAAAGGGAACAAAGGCGCCTCAGGCCGCAGGAAAAATTCATTCTGATTTTGAAAGAGGATTTATCCGCGCCCAGGTTATTTCTTATGAGGATCTCAAGAACGCAGATTTTGATTATCAGGCGGTTAAGAGCAAGGGACAGCAGAGAACTGAAGGTAAAGAGTATGTTGTAAATGACGGGGATATCATTGAATTTTTGTTTAATGTATAATCCCAAGAACTAAGAGGAGAACAATGGAAAATATCATTAAACAGTTGGCCGCTGAACTCGGGAAGCCGGAAAAGCATATTGAAAATGTCGTTCAGCTTTTGGATGAAGGCAATACGATTCCGTTTATTGCCAGGTACAGAAAAGAGCTTCACGGTGCGATGGATGATACGTCGCTTCGAACGCTTGAGGAAAGACTCAAGTATTTGAGAAATCTTCAAGAGCGTAAGGAAGAAGTAATCAGATCCATAGAAAATCAGGAAAAGCTTACGCCTGAACTTGCTGAAGCTATTGAAAAAGCCGTTACACTTTCAGAGGTGGAGGATCTCTACAGACCTTATAAAGCTAAACGCCGTACAAGGGCTACGATGGCGAAAGAAAAGGGCCTTGAGCCGCTGGCGGATATGATCTTTGCCCAGGACAGCGATTCGGAAGAGATTAAAACATTTGCGGAAACTCTCATAGATCCTGAAAAAGGAGTGAACAGTATAGAAGAAGCGCTGGCGGGAGCGTCTGATATAATTGCGGAAATGATCTCTGACAGCGCTGAGATCAGAAAAGACTTAAGAAATACAATGCAGAAAAAGGGCTCTGTATCTACTGAGGCGGCTAAAGATGAAGACTCTGTATACAGCATGTATTATGATTTCGATCAGAGTATTGCAAAAATTTCAGGTCATCAGATATTAGCCATCAACAGGGGTGAAAAAGAGGGATTCTTAAAAGTTTCCGTTAATATAGACAGAGATACGGCTCTTGAAATCATTGCCCGAAGAATATTGAAAAAAGGCTCTAAAACAGAGGCGTTTTTACGCGCTGCGGCTGAGGACGGATATGACAGACTTCTTGCGCCGTCAATGGCAAATGAGATAAGGGCTGCCCTAACTGAAACGGCTTCTGAAGGCGCAATCAAAAACTTTGCGCTGAATTTAAAGCCGCTTCTTATGCAGCCGCCTGTAAAAGGAAAGGTTACTATGGGACTTGACCCCGGATACAGAATGGGCTGCAAAGTGGCTGTTGTTGATGCTACGGGAAAAGTCCTTGATACTACGGTAGTATATCCGACATACGGTGAAAAACAGAAGAATGAATGCATAGATAAGCTTGCGAAAATGATAAATAAATACGGCGTTGAACATATCGCAATCGGAAACGGAACGGCTTCGCGTGAGACTGAACAGATGACGGTTGAACTGATCAAAAATTGCCCCGGCGCAAGCTATATGATAGTATCTGAAGCCGGCGCGTCTGTATATTCGGCTTCCAAGCTTGCGGCTGAGGAGTTCCCGGAGTTTGACGTAAATTTAAGAAGCGCCGT
>CASDUB010000291.1 GCA_949283905.1 uncultured Lachnospiraceae bacterium
GAGATATCTCCATCACGCAACAGTTCCGGGCATCGAGATGGGTTCATACGACGCAGGTTCATTTAACTGGATGCCGGCAAGCGTATTTATGAACAGCCCTGAATTCCTTCAGAAACTCGGTGATCTTTACATGGAAAAAGGAATCAAACCGGAAATCGAGATATTTGACGTGGGAATGCTTGGTGTAGCTAATTACTTTGCTAAAAACGGACATCTTTCAACACCTTGTCATTATCAGTTCTGCCTCGGAGTACTCGGCGGAATGCCTGCGACAGTTGAGAACCTTACATACCTTGTTAACCATATCCCTGAGGGATCAACATGGTCAGCATTCGGCGTAGGCGCTCAGCATCTTCCTATCATGTTTGCAGCTCTCGCACTTGGCGGAAATATCCGTGTAGGTCTTGAGGACAACGTATACATGTCAAGAGGAGTTCTTGCTTCTAACGTTAAGCTTGTAGAAAGAGCCGTTAAAGCAGTTGAATTATTCGGAAAGAAACCGGCTACTCCTGCAGAAGCACGTGAGATTCTCGGAATCAAACCACTTGTTAACCCATACATTTAATTATATCTAAATTTTATTTTAGAAAAGAGGTAGATATCAGATGAAAACATTAAATTTATTTGACCTTACAGGAAAGAAAGCTCTTGTTGTCGGCGGACATGGCGGAATCGGACGCGGAATCGCTGAAGCATTCGCTTCTTACGGAGCAGATGTTTCTATCGCTTCACGTAACATGGACAAACTTCTTGAAGCTAAAGAGTATATCAAAGAGAACTACGGAAAAGACATCACAGTTTATACTGTAGACGCTTCTAAAGAAGAGAGCATCAAAGCTCTTTACGATCAGATCATCGCTGACAAAGGCAGAATCGATATCCTCTGCAACTCACAGGGTCTTAACCTTAAGAACCACATCTGCGATACAAGATACGAAGATATGGAGCATATGTACGAAGTAAACGTTATCGGTATTGCAATGCTCATGAAATACTTCGGTAAACATATGAAAGAGAACGGATACGGAAAGATCATCAACGTATCTTCAACACGTGGAGCACGTGCTTGCCTCGGCGGAAACGCTTCATACTGTGCAACAAAAGGCGCTCTTGATATGCTTACAAGAACAGCAGCATGTGACCTTGGACCGGAAGTAAGAGTTAACTGTATAGGACCTACAAACACAGTTACACCTATGATGGAAGGACTTATCAAAGAGCATCCGGAAATCCTTCACCTCGGCGATGACAAACCGCTTCAGAGAATCGGTACTCCGGAAGACTGTATGGGACCTGCTGTATTCCTTGCATCAGCAGCATCTGATTTCGTAACAGGACAGATCGTATACGCTGACGGCGGTATGACAGCTATCGGATAATTATTCAAATAAAAAGAACATTACTTATGCATACAGATGAGCCGGAATCCGGTTCATCTGTATGTCGTATAAAAAGAAATAAAGGATTAAGGAAAAGGGAAAAGACATGTTTAAAAGCCTTAGTGATTTTCTTCCATTTTGTAAAGAAAATGTCCCTCAGAAAAACCTTGGCGTAATCAAGGGCGAAGACGCTCATACACTTGAAGCTGTTGTTAAAGCTCAGGCAGAAGGCGTTATTAAAGCAATTATTTCAGGAAATAAAGAAAAAATTGTTGAAACACTTAAATCTCTCGGCGCTGATCCGGCTGATTATGAGATCATCAACACAGAGTCAGATGAAGAAGCTATCCAGAAAATGATCGATCTTGTTCATGAAGGAAAAGTTGATTTCCTTATGAAAGGTCTTATCGAAACTAAAGACCTCATGAAAAAAATGGTCGCTAAAGAGTCAGGAATGCGTGTACCCGGAAAGATCATGTCAAAAGTTGACTTCAATGAGCTTAAGGGATACCACAAACTCTATCTTCTTACAGACTCGGCGTTAAATACAAAACCTGACCTTGCAGGAAAGAAGAAAATTATCGACAATGCGCTTGATGTTCTTCATGCAGTAGGTATCGAAGAGCCGAAAGTAGCTATCCTTGCAGCGTCAGAAACATTGA
>CASDUB010000292.1 GCA_949283905.1 uncultured Lachnospiraceae bacterium
CGGTGTCCACGAGCGTTCCGTCTTTATCAAATAAAATTGCTTTTACCATATAATTCTCCTGTTATCGATATATTTTAATCTTGAGAGAACAAATCAAATTTTTATACGTACTTTGTCGGCATTGATTACGACTAAAAATTAAGAAAACAAGTTTTTATACGTAAGCTAAGTTCAAGATTACGCTAAAATTAGCAAAATCACATATATTCCGAAATAATAATCTGAAGAGTTTTCCTTCCGCGGTATTCATTGACGGACGGGTAGTACGCGATAGAGATCGTTTCGTGTGATTTTACATGATCGATGAACTCTTTGGCGTCTCCGAAATATATTGCGTCAATATAAAAATTGTCATTTTCCGAAACTGTCATTTTAACTGCATTGCCGTTTTTGCCGACAATGGCAGGGCGTATCACTTTTACGCCTTTTTGTGCGAAGAGTGGTTTTTCATTTCCTTTGCCGAAGGGACGCAGTTTTTCGATATCATAGATGAGGTCTTCGGAAATATAGCTCAAAGGCATTACCATATCAAGACGCAGTTTTGGAATCAGATCCTCATTTGTAAGGGTACAGCCTTCGTTAATCTTTTCTCTGAAAACATCTACATTTTCTGACGAAATTGACAGCCCGGCGGCAAGGGGATGACCTCCGAATTTGATAAAAAGATCTTTGTATCTGCTCATTTCTTCGAACATGGAAAATTCCTCAATCGAACGGCCTGAGCCTTTGACGGCGTTTTCGGAATCTGTTAAAACAAACGACGGCTTGTTGTAGCGTTCTCTGAGTCTTCCGGCGATTATTCCGGCGAGGCTTTCGTGACAGTCGGGAAGATATACGACAAGTACCCGGTCATTTTTTAAAGAAGCGGATTCAACGATTTCAAATGCTTTTTTAGCGTATTCTTCAGTCATGTCTTTACGGCTCTGGTTCAGATTTATAAGTTCGGAAGCGAGTAAGAGAGCTTCATCGTCATCGGATGCGTTCAGAAGACTCAGCGCTTTCTGAGCTGTTTCGAGGCGTCCGCTGGCGTTTAAACACGGTCCTATTACAAATCCTATTTTATATGTGTCGATCATGGAAGGATCGAGATTGTTAAGCCTGATCAGGGCGTTCAGACCCGGGTTTGAGGTGTTTGCTATCCGCTTTAAGCCCTCTTTGACAATTATTCTGTTTTCACTTTTCAATTCGACGATGTCGCCTACTGTGGCGATTGCCGCAAACTCAACGAGAGCTTCGAATTCGGACGAAGGAACGCCTGATTTTTCGTATATTACCTGAATAAGCTTCCATGCTACCGCTGCTCCGCAGAGCTCTTTATAAGGATATCCGCATGAATCCTGTTTGGGGTCGATAACGGCATCGGCAGGAGGTATTATCTGCGTCTTAAGTTCGGCGTCAAACGGCACTTCGTGGTGGTCGGTGACTATGACGGTCAGTCCGAGTCCTTTAGCGTGTTTTATCTGGTCGTACGCTGAGATACCGTTGTCGCAGGTAAGAATAGTGTCGATATTATCGCTGCATGCTTCTGTTACAAAAGCGTCGTTCAGACCGTAACCGTCTTTTACGCGGTCGGGGATACGTTCGTCAACAACTGCTCCAAGACGTTTTAAACCTGTCATGAGTATGTAAGTTGACATGACTCCGTCTATGTCATAATCGCCGATGATCCTGATCGGCTTATTTTCGCGAATTTTAGCGAGCAACAGATCCGCGGCTTTTTCCATATCCTTCATCAGCAAAGGAGAGAAGAGGTCGCTTAAGCTTCCATTCAGATAAAGATCAATGTCACTGTCGCAGGTAACGTCTCTGTTGCGGATAAGACGCGCCGTGACCTGGTCTATGCCGTATTTTGCCGCAATACTTTTAAAATCAGCTTTTTTCATGCTGACGATCCACTTTTTCATTGCATTCTCCGGAAATTTTCTAAATTTATGATACTTACGGATTGCTTCGTGCTTCGCACTCCCGCAATCCTTATTAATCATTATATGAGTCAGCCGTGATTTTTTCGTGCTTCGCACTCCCAAAATCACTTAAATATATTGAGGTCTAAATTTATGATACTTACGGATTGCTTCGTGCTATGCACTCCCGCA
>CASDUB010000293.1 GCA_949283905.1 uncultured Lachnospiraceae bacterium
ATGGTAATGAAATACGGAATGTCAGAAAAACTCGGCCTTATATCATATGACGACGATTCCGGAGAAGTATTTATAGGACGCGACTGGGGGCATACAAAGAGCTACAGCGAAGCGGTGGCAGCCGAGATCGACGAAGAAGTAAAATCGATCGTAAGCGGCTGTTATGATAAGGCAAAAGCCATTATCGTAGAAAACAGACAGATACTCGACGAATGCGCCGCACAGCTGCTGGAAAAAGAAAAACTCACGAGAGCCGAGTTTGAGGAGATCTTTAAATCGTTTAAAGGGGAATAATATATGGAAATCAGATCACTTTTCACTGATCAGACAGAGATGTTTATGATGCCTACACAGCCGAAAGTCGGAGATAACGTTACGGTTTTATTCAGAACCGGAAGATATCAGGCGTCAGGCGTGTATTGCTGTGTTGACGGCGAAAAGCTTGAGATGCAGTGGATATATGACAAAAACGATTTTGATTACTACTCTGTAACATTCGGACTTGAGGATGACGAGAAACTGTCATATTATTTTGAACTTTATGTAGAAGGCGAGCTCTGCTGGTATGGAAAAAAAGGAGTCGTATATCTTGAGAGCGTAGTAACTCCCTTTACGATAATACCGGGATTTGAAGTGCCCGAGTGGCTTCAGGGCGCCGTTATGTATCAGATATTCGTAGACAGATTTTCAAACGGAGATCCCACAAACGATGTGCGTGACAATGAATATATATATCTGCGTACAAAAACGAAAAGGATCGAAAACTGGTACGAGACTCCGAAGACCTTTGACGTGTGCAACTTCTACGGCGGAGATCTGCAGGGAGTCATAAACAAGCTCGACTATCTCAAAGATCTCGGAATAGAAGTGCTCTATCTGAATCCGATATTCGTATCGCCGTCAAATCATAAATACGACGTACAGGATTATGATCATATAGATCCCCACTTCGGAAAGATAATCAACAGGAAAAACATAAACGGCGATATCAGAAACCTCGAAGCTTCAGATAAGATATTCATAGAACTCGTCGAAAAGGCCCATGAAAGAGGCATGAGAGTCATCCTTGACGGCGTGTTCAATCACTGCAGTCATTTCAACAAGTGGCTCGACGTACCGAAAAATTACGGAAAAAGAAAGACAAAAGAAGCGGGAGCGTACGGTAATCCGAACAGCAGATACAGCAGCTATTTTACGTTCAGAGACGAAAACAACACGGATTACGAATGCTGGTGGAACAACGAAAACCTGCCGAAGCTCAATTACGAAGCGTCCGATGAACTCTATGAAGAGATCATGAGGATCGCAGAAAAATGGGTTTCGCCTCCATATAATGCCGACGGATGGAGACTCGACGTGGCAGCCGATCTCGGACATTCGAGAGAGTTCAATCACAAATTCTGGCGCGATTTCAGAAAACATGTGAAAAAAGCAAATCCCGAAGCCGCCATAATAGCTGAGCACTACGAGAGCGCCTCAGAGTGGCTTACGGGCGATCAGTGGGATACGGTCATGAACTATACGGCCTTTATGGAGCCTGTATCCTGGTTCCTTACGGGAATGGAAAAACATTCCGACATATGCCACTACGAGCTTATCGGAAATCCCTGGGCCTTTGAATCGGCGATGACGGCTTACGCTACAGATTTCAACCAGCCGTCTCTTTTCGCGTCGATGAACCAGCTGGACAACCATGACCATTCGCGATTCCTCACAAGGACAAATCACTATGTGGGACGATTGAACGAAGAAAACGCTATATGGGCGGGCTTAAATGTCGATAAATATGTTCTGAGACAGGCGATAGTAATGCAGATGACATGGCCGGGCGCGCCGTGCCTTTATTACGGCGACGAAGCCGGAGTTGTGGGATTTACCGATCCCGACAGCAGAAGAACATTTCCATGGGGCAGAGAAGACAAGTTCCTGACCGAGTTTTATAAAAGATGCATCGGCATCAGAAAAAAATATCCGATGCTCCGCAATTCATCGATAAGGATAATATACTGCGATCACGGCATACTTTCGTATGTGAGATTCGATGAAGACAGGCAGATATATGTCGTCATATCTACCCTCGACAAGCCGAAAAGAATTAAGCTTCCGGTGTGGATAAGCGGCAGAGGCGGTCATGTAGAAAACGATTCGCTGACACGTATATTGTTTGTATCAAGAGGTATCGTAGAGTATGAATATAAAGAAAAAAAGATACGATACGGAATAATGGATCTGAATGTCAGACCTCACAGCGCATATATATATTTGGGTGAGTAATAAATCAGGTATAAAATATGGATAATACAGATTATAAGATTTTAAAAATACTTCAGGAAAACGCCAGAGAAACGGCATCGAGCATAAGCAAAAAGATACATCTGTCAGTATCGGCGGTGACGGAGAGGATAAAAAAGCTTGAGGAAAGCGGCGTAATCAAATCCTATACAATAGTAGTGGACGAGCGGAAAGTCGGATTTGCCATGACAAGTCTTATGGAAGTACGCCTCGAAAATCCGAAATATTATGAGGGCTTTGCTCAGGCAGTAGCCGATATAGAAGAGATCATATCGTGTTATTACAAGACGGGCGAGTTTGACCTTCTGTTAAAGATCGGATGTGATTCGGGCGACGAACTGGCGGAGATCCACAGAAAGATCATGAACGTCGAAGGCGTTCTCGACACAAAGACAGATATAGTAGTAAAAAATGTAAAGAACAGCTACTCAATAATCAAACAGCCGTGACTGCAAGTACAACTTAAGGACAAAAATGAACAGATCATGGCAAAACCAACCCTTTTGAACCATAATATGATATAAGATTATTATATCGGCAGAAAAAAATTTAAGGGGGGG
>CASDUB010000294.1 GCA_949283905.1 uncultured Lachnospiraceae bacterium
CTTGACAGGGGTTTGATTTTATTGTACATTAAAATTTGCGTTATTATGGAAAGTAGGCTATTTTATACTTTTTTAAAATAGCCAAAAAAATGAGGGCGCGTACCCTTAAATTTGTAACTATTAATAAATATTATACACATATGAGGTAAAACGTCAATGGAGAAAAACAGGATAAGACCTATTGCCACCGGTAAAAACATTCGAATGAGTTACCAGAGACAAAAAGAAGTACTGGAAATGCCGAATCTTATTGAAGTACAAAAGGATTCATATAATTGGTTCCTTAAAGAAGGCCTTAGAGAGATTTTTAAGGACATATCGCCAATTGAAGACTATGCCGGGAAACTCAGTCTCGAGTTCTTGGACTTTACCCTGTGTGAGGATGATGTTAAATATTCTATCGAGGAGTGTAAGCAGAGAGATGCTACATATGCTGCGCCTCTTAAAGCAAAAGTCCGCCTTTATAATAAGGAAAATGACGAGATCACAGAGCATGAGATCTTTATGGGCGAACTCCCTCTCATGACTGAGACGGGAACATTTGTTATTAATGGTGCAGAGCGAGTTATCGTATCACAGCTTGTCCGCTCTCCGGGTATATATTATTCATATTCACATGACAAACTCGGAAAGAAACTTTACACAAGTACGGTCATCCCAAACCGCGGAGCATGGCTTGAATACGAAACAGACTCAAACGATGTGTTCTACGTAAGAGTAGACAGAACAAGAAAAGTGCCTATCACTGTTCTCATCCGTGCACTTGGAATCGGTACAAACGCGCAGATAAGAGAGCTTTTTGGCGACGAACCGAAGATAGAAGCATCACTTCTTAAAGACGTTGCGACAAATTACCAGGAAGGTCTTCTTGAGCTTTACAAAAAGATCCGTCCGGGTGAGCCTCTTGCTGTTGACAGCGCTGAGAGCCTTATCAACGCTATGTTCTTCGATGCAAGAAGATATGATCTTGCAAAAGTAGGACGTTATAAATTCAATAAAAAACTTGCGCTCAGAAACCGTATCGCAGGAGCTGTTCTTGCTGAAGATGTTGTGAATCAGGAGACAGGAGAGATCGTTGCCGAGGCAGGAACTGTAATAACAAAGGAGATCGCTGACGATATCCAGTATTCGGCGGCTCCGTATGTTATAGTGACTGTTGAAGACAGAAACGTGAAGATACTTACAAACCTTATGGTTGATATCACACGTTATGTTGACGGCGATCCTGCTGAAATGGGAATCACAGAGGAAGTATATTATCCTGTACTCAAAGAGATACTTGACGAGTACGATGATCCCGAAGAGATCAGAAAAGCGGTTTCAAGAAGAGTCGTTGATCTTATACCGAAACATATTACAAAAGAAGATATACTTGCTTCTATTAACTATGAACTTCATCTTGAGTACGGACTCGGTACCGACGATGATATCGACCACCTCGGAAACCGTAGGATCCGCTGCGTTGGCGAGCTTCTTCAGAATCAGTACAGAATCGGTCTTTCAAGACTTGAAAGAGTTGTGCGCGAGCGTATGACGACTCAGGATGCGGAGACGATCACACCGCAGTCTCTTATCAATATTAAACCTGTTACGGCAGCGGTAAAAGAGTTCTTCGGATCATCGCAGCTGTCACAGTTCATGGATCAGAACAATCCGCTCGGCGAGCTGACGCATAAACGTCGTCTTTCGGCGCTCGGACCGGGAGGACTTTCACGAGACAGAGCCGGATTCGAGGTTCGAGACGTACACTATACGCATTACGGAAGAATGTGTCCTATCGAGACGCCTGAAGGACCGAACATCGGTCTTATCAACTCCCTCGCATCCTATGCGCGTATCAATCAGTACGGATTTATCGAAGCTCCTTACAGAAGAATAGACAAGTCTGATCCGATGAATCCGAGAGTAACAGACGAAGTAGTATATATGACTGCCGACGAAGAGGATAACTATCATGTAGCTCAGGCTAATGAACCTCTCGACGAAGAAGGTCATTTCATTCATAAAAACGTTTCAGGACGTTACAGAGCAGAGACACAGGAATACGAGAGACGTCTTTTTGACTACATGGACGTATCTCCCAAGATGGTATTTTCTGTTGCTACAGCTTTAATTCCGTTCCTTCAGAACGACGACGCCAACCGTGCCCTTATGGGATCGAATATGCAGCGTCAGGCGGTTCCTCTTCTCTTTACGGAGGCTCCTGTAGTCGGAACGGGTATGGAAGCAAAAGCGGCTGTTGACTCAGGCGTTTGCGTAGTTGCTAAAAAAGACGGCGTTGTTTCATATTCGTCATCTCAGCTTATTGAGATCAAAAACGATGACGGAACAAAAGATTCATACCGCCTCACAAAGTTTATGCGTTCTAACCAGAGCAACTGCTATAACCAGAGACCTATCGTTGTAAAAGGCGACAGAGTCAAAGCAGGCGAAGTTATCGCAGACGGTCCTTCAACGCAGGGCGGAGAGCTTGCTCTCGGAAAGAATCCGCTTATCGGATTCATGACATGGGAAGGATATAACTACGAGGATGCCGTTCTTCTCAGCGAACGTCTTGTTCAGGAGGATGTTTATACATCTGTTCATATTGAAGAATATGAAGCAGAGGCAAGAGACACAAAACTCGGACCTGAAGAGATCACTAAAGATGTACCGGGCGTAGGCGACGAAGCTCTCAAAGACCTTGACGAGCGCGGAATCATACGTATCGGAGCTCAGGTCAGAGCAGGAGATATCCTTGTAGGAAAAGTAACTCCTAAAGGAGAGACAGAGCTTACTGCCGAAGAGAGACTTTTAAGAGCTATTTTCGGTGAAAAGGCAAGAGAGGTTCGTGATACTTCTCTTAAAGTGCCTCACGGCGAATACGGTATTGTTGTAGACGCTAAAGTATTTACCCGTGAAAACGGAGACGAGCTTTCTCCGGGAGTAAACGAAGCCGTACGTATATATATTGCACAGAAACGTAAGATTTCCGTAGGTGATAAGATGGCCGGACGTCACGGAAACAAGGGTGTAGTTTCAAGAGTACTTCCTGTTGAAGACATGCCTTTCCTTCCAAACGGACGCCCGCTTGATATCGTACTTAACCCTCTTGGCGTACCTTCACGTATGAATATAGGACAGGTGCTTGAGATCCACCTCAGCCTTGCGGCCAGAGCCCTTGGATTTGAAGTATCGACGCCTGTATTTGACGGTGCGAACGAGGTTGATATCCAGGATACTCTTAAACTTGCAAACGATTATGTAAATCTTTCATGGGAAGAATTTACAGAAAAGCATAAAGATTCACTTCTTCCGGAAGTGTATCAGTATCTTGATGAGCATAAAGACCACAGAGCGCTGTGGAAGGGCGTTCCTATATCAGAGGACGGAAAAGTTCTCTTAAGAGACGGACGTACCGGAGAATATTTTGACAGCCCGACAACGATCGGACATATGCACTATCTCAAACTTCATCATCTTGTAGACGACAAGATCCACGCTCGTTCTACAGGTCCTTACTCACTTGTTACGCAGCAGCCGTTAGGCGGTAAAGCGCAGTTCGGCGGACAGCGTTTCGGAGAAATGGAGGTTTGGGCTCTTGAGGCATACGGCGCATCATATACACTTCAGGAGATCCTTACTATGAAGTCCGATGATGTCGTAGGACGTGTTAAGACATATGAAGCGATCATCAAAGGTGAAAATATTCCTGAACCGGGTATTCCGGAGTCGTTCAAGGTATTGCTTAAAGAAATGCAGTCTCTGGGTCTTGATATCAGAGTATTGCGTGATGATAATACAGAAGTAGAAATCATGGAAACTGTTGATTACGGCGATACAGATCTTCGTTCTGTAATCGAAGGAGACCGTTTCGACAGGCGTTCTGAAGAAGACTCATTCGGTGAGCACGGATTCGGAACACAGGAATTCCGTGACGGTGAACTTGTAGATGCTGAGGAAAACACCATAGAGGATACAGACGAATTCCTTGACAATCTCGAATAATGCTTTTGCATAAATTTCTGAAGAAACTATAAAGATGCTTTCATTGGAAAGGGGTATACAATGCCTGAAAATGTAAATAATACTTCAAATCATCAGCAGCTGAGCTTTGACGCTATCCGTATCGGACTTGCTTCGCC
>CASDUB010000295.1 GCA_949283905.1 uncultured Lachnospiraceae bacterium
AACAGGGAATACGATAATGAGGTCTTTACCCATTGTAATAAAGTTCTCTACCTGTTCAGCCTGTTTTGTAGGATCACCGTCGCAGGCATCAACCTGTACGTCTACACCGTCAGCTGCGAAAGCTTCAACGATGCCGTTTGCAAGGCTGAGCATGAAGTCGTTTGCCTGAGAAATAAGTGTGAATCCGATTGTTTTTCCATCTGCTGATTCATCACCGAGAAGATCCTGGTAGTTTGCTCTTAACCATGTATCTGTTACGATACCTGCGTCAGGATCATCAGTTGTATCTCCTGCTAAGTCGTCTCCTGATGTTTCAGCTGTTGAACCCTCAGATGTTTCTGCTGTAGATTCTTCAGATGTTTCTGCTGAAGATTCTTCTGATGTGTCTGCTGCAGAATCCTGTGAAGTTTCTGCTGCTGATGATGGCTCTGATGTCTCTGCGCTATCATTAGAGCCGCATCCGGCAAATAATGTTGCCGACATAGCTGCCGCTAAAGCAACTGCGAAAATTTTCTTTTTCATTTTGTATCTCCTTTCAGAAAATGATAAGTATATTTTAACAAAAACGCTCATGTATTCAATGACATTTTTAACAAATGTGTTCAAAATGCACTTTTTTGTATATTTTAGTCGAGATCGGCTCGTTCTTTTTGTGCATTTAGCGCAGCCATTACTCTGATTTAACAAACTCAGCAGCAGACTCGCCTGCCATACGTCCTGTATTAACTGCAAAGCCCATACTGTTGCCCGGAAGAGTGAAGTTGTAGCTGTCGCCGTAAATAGTATTGGCGTCAGTTCCTGCAGAATAGAGACCTTCGATAGGCATCATATCGTTGTCAAGAACTTCGCAGTATCTGTTGATACGAACTCCGCCGATAGTTCCGTATGCGCCAAGGTAGAACTTACCACAGATATATCCGCCCTTTCCTGTAATAGGTTTCAGGAATTTACGCGCTTTGTGGAACTTGGTATCAAGACCGTTCTCGCACATCTCGTTGTACTCATCGATAGTATATTGAAGAACTTCAGGATCGATTCCGATCTTCTCTGCAAGTTCAGCTACGGTCGCTCCTTCCGCGTATCCTTCATATCCCTGCTCTACGGCTTTCTTTGCTACTTCTTCAAATTCAAAGAACACAGCGCCCGGATGAACAAGATCTACGATTCCGGGACCGTTTTTCTGATACTCTCTTAAGATACCTCTGTCCATGATACAGTAGCCGTAATTTCCGGGCTGAAGCGCAAGAGCATTTCCTGTAAATGTAGTATTGCCCATATCGCCTTCGTCCATGAAACGCTCGCCGAACTGGTTGATGAGAAGGTTAGGCTGACGGAGAACGCCGTCAAGAACTCCCCATGTAGCGTTATCAGGAACCTGATAAATAGCTTCTATGTTAAGACCGAATTTCTGCGCTCCTGCTTTCCACATCATCTTAAGTCCGTCACCCTGAAGTCCAGGCATCTTGAACGGGAAGAAGTCCTCCTCAAGATGAAGTCCGAACTCTTCTGCCACCATTTCCTTGTTTCCGATGAAACCGCCTGTAGCGACGATAACGGCTTTTGCTCTGATCTCAAGCTGTGTTCCGTCTGATGCAACAGCGTAGCATCCTACTACTTTGCCGTCTTCAACAATAAGGTCTGTTCCCGCTGTTTCCATAAGGAACTCTGTTCCCTGCTCTTTTGCTTTTTCAGAAAGGATCCTTGCCATCTTTCCTGCAGCACGAGGTCCGATAACTCCGTTATCGCTCTTTACGATATGCCATGTAGCTTCTGACTCTTTGAAGTAACGGAAAGCTCCGAAGAACTCTACGCCCATTTTCTGAAGCCATTCGATAGTATCGGCGCTCTTGTGGAAATATGCCGAAACAAGGTCTTCATCTACTCTGTAGTGAGTATATTCCATATGTTTCTTAAGGGCGTATTCAACAGAGATATCATTGAAGTTCTCTTTCTGGATCTTTGTTCCGATTCCGAGAGGTCCCATACCCATGTTGGCAGCGCCGCCTACAGAGTTTGATTTATCAAGCAATATAGTTTTTACGCCTCTTTCGCCTGCCGCAACAGCTGCTGCAAGACCTGCAGGTCCGCCGGCGATGATGACGATATCAGTTTCCATCTTTTTCACTGGTCCGTTCTTCCTTTCTACCTGAACTGCCTGAACAGTTTCTTTTTTAGTTTCAGCAGCTTTTGTGATCGGTTTAGCCAATCTTGCTTTACGTTTAAGTTTTGCAAGTTCTTTAGGATCGATCGCAGGTCTGCTTGATTTCTTTGTGTTCTCGGCAAGAGGAACACCTTCAAGTCTCACCTGTTTCTGCTCAACCTTTGTACCGCCGGCTGCTTTGAAGATAGCTCCGTATTCACATACATCAACACATTTTCCGCAATGCGTACATCCGAATTTATCAATCATCGATGTATAACCCTGTTTAAATTCGATAGCATCCTCAGGACAAACTTCCGCGCACTTTCCGGAGCCTTTACATTTTGTACTGTCAATATAGTAATTAGAATAAGCTCCGCAGTTTCCTGTACGGCAGATTTTTTTGTTAACATGTTCATCGACTTCTTCTTCAAAATTGTCGATAAGCGTTTCAGCCGGATAAGCCGCGTTCTTTCCTAATGAACAGTTGTTTAAGAATGACATTGACTCTGTAAGTTCTCTGACAAGAGCCAGGTCTTCTTTTTTCGCACG
>CASDUB010000296.1 GCA_949283905.1 uncultured Lachnospiraceae bacterium
AGCATTGTCTTCTCTGTAGGAACAAAAAGTTTCTCAAGAGCAGGGCTGAATGGAACAGGACAGTTTGGTGCGCAGTGACGCATGATAGGAGCATCAAGGTCATAGAATACATGAGGAAGTACCTGTGCCGTGATCTCAGCCGGAACGCCGAACTGTTCGCATCCCTCATCGATGATAAGAAGTTTTCCTGTCTTCTTAACTGATTTGATGATTGTCTCTTTATCGATAGGAACGATAGAACGAAGGTCGATAACTTCTACACTTACGCCCTGTTTTTCAAGATGTTTTGCAACATTTACTGCCTGCTGAACCTGGAATGAGCTTGCAACTACAGTAAGGTCTTTTCCTTCTCTTACAACTGCTGCTTTATTAAGAGGAAGCAGTAAGTTCTCATCACCGTCATCCGGCATATCGAATTCTACGCTGAAGTGCTTTCTGTGCTCGATTACGATAACAGGATCATCATCTCTGATAGCGCTCTTAAGAAGTCCCTTTGCTGTATATGCATCTGAAGGCATTACGATCTTTGCTCCCGGGAAATGAGCAACTGCTGCCGTAAGGTTCTGTGAATGCTGAGCTGCTGCTGCACGTCCTGCACCGATAGTTGTACGGATTACCATAGGGATGTGTTTCTGGCCGCCGCTCATGTATGATACTTTGTTCATCTGGTTAACGATCTGATCCATTGCTACAAGCATGAAGTCCTCGAACATGATCTCTGCGATAGGACGCATTCCTGTAAGGGCCATACCGATACACATACCTGTGA
Source organism: uncultured Lachnospiraceae bacterium (assembly GCA_949283905.1). GTDB lineage: Bacteria > Bacillota > Clostridia > Lachnospirales > Lachnospiraceae > Alectryocaccobium. The sequence goes on from CASDUB010000296.1 coordinate 770, forward strand.
ATCCTGCCTCTGAAATAGGTGAATCCTTCATACGAAGATCGCCGTATTTCTCACGAAGTCCTTTTGAACATTTCCATGTACCGTCACCGACACCAACGTCTTCACCGATCATCATGACCATTGGGTCTCTGCCCATTTCTTCGTCGAGTGCCTCAAGAATCGCATCACGATAAAATATTTTTCTCATTTCCTATTCCTCCTTAATCGACGAAAATGTCAGTCATAAGCTCTGATGCATCTGGATATGGGCTCTCAGAAGCGAATTCAACTGCTTTTTCAATGTCTTTGTCTACTGATTTTTCAATCGCTTTGATCTCATCCTCTGTAAGGTATCCTTTTGCTTTGAATGAGTCCATGCAGTCTCTTGCTTTCCACTCTTCAAGCTCGCCTGCAGGTCTGTAAGCACAGTTATCTGAACCGTTATGTCCGTGATATCTGTATGTCTTGCACTCTACGATTGAAGGTCCTTTGCCTTCGCGGGCGTCTTTAACTGCTTTGCTGATAGTCTCGTAAACTTCTTCAACATTCATTCCGTCGATCGTGTATCCCGGGATTCCGTAACCTACCGCTCTCTTGGCAAGGTCATGCTCTTTAGTTACACGTCTCATATCTACTGTAATACCGTAAAGGTTGTTCTCGATGACATATACAATAGGAAGATCCCATGCTGCAGCCATGTTGATACACTCATGGAATGTACCTTCGTTAGAAGCGCCGTCACCGAAGAAGCAAAGTGTTACCTGATCTGTTCCTCTGTATTTTGCGCTGTATGCAGCACCTGTGGCTGTAGGAATACCGCCGCCGACGATACCGTTTGCTCCAAGGATACCGATATCCATATCCATGATATGCATTGAACCGCCTTTACCTTTTGAATATCCTGTTGCTTTACCAAGGATCTCGGCCATCATACGTCCCATGTCCGCTCCTCTGGCAACCATGTGTCCGTGTCCACGGTGTGTTGTACCGATGTAGTCCTGCGGTCCGATTGCTGCCATAGCTCCGGCTGCAACTGCTTCCTCACCTATGTAGAGATGAGCAAGTCCGGCCATCTGACCTAATTTGTAAAACTCAAAAACTTCTTCCTCGAAGCGGCGGATCTTATACATATTTGTATAAAAATCTTTAGCCAATTCTTTGCTGATTTTTTTAGCCATCTCGTTCTCCTTTGCTAAATAAAATATTTTAATTTTTTTAAATTGTAATCTTATTTGCAATTTATGATTATATATTATCACTTCTTTCGAAAAACGCAAGCTTTTTTTGATTAAAATTTCATTTTATAATTATAAAATTGTATTAAAAAAAGAAAGCCCTAACATCTATCGATAAACGGGCAGAAAGAAGCACTTTTTTTAATCAGGGAGATCATACTTTATTCATATAATAATAAGATTATACTTTATTTATATAATAATAAAGTGTATAATAATTTTATATGAACAGTACCTTTTTGATACTGCCAAACAATCTATCTATTATCAGGGAGGAAAACTCAAATGGCAATTAAAGCTACTTTCGTAGGAACAGGTATCATCGGCGCAGGTCTTGCAGCAAATGCATGTCTCGCAGGTTTCGATGTAACACTTTATGACGTTGTTCCTGTAGAAAAAATCAAAGAGAATCTCAAAAAAATTCTTGATATCCTTGTAGAGGCAGGCGCTACTACACAGGAGAAAGCTGATAAAGCTCTTTCAGACGCAAAATACTGCACAGACCTCAAAGAGGCTGTTAAAGACGCTGAATTTGTTCAGGAAGCTATTCCTGAGAGACTTCAGCTCAAGATAGATACATACAGAACAATCCAGGAAGTAACAGGACCTGACACGATCATCGCTTCTACAACATCTGCTATGTTCCCAAGCAAACTCCGTCAGGACGCTTTATATCCTGATTCGATCATCGTAGGTCATCCGTACAATCCTTCATACCTTCTTCCTCTTATCGAGGTTTGCGCAGGCGAAGAACCAAATCAGGCAGTAGTAGACAGAGCTCTTGAAATCTACAAAGCTATGAACAAAGTTCCTATCGTATGTAAAAAAGAGATCACAGGATTTATCGTTAACAGAATGTCTTGGGCAGCTCTTGCAGCAGCTAAAGAAAGCGTTCGCGAAGGCGTATGTTCAGTAGAAGACATGGATAAGGCTATCATGTTCGGACCGGGTATGCGTATGGCAGTTCTCGGACAGCTCCTTACAATCTCTCTTGGTATTCCGGGAGGATTCAGAGAAGAAGCTGTTAAATACGGCAACGAGCCTACACCTTACGACGAGATGTACGCACAAGGCGTAGACGAAGAGATCGCCAACAGACCTGAGTGGCAGGGCAACACTGTAGAAAGTGTAGCAAAATGGCGTGACAAACAGTTTGTAGAGATCCTCAAATTACACCACATGTTATAATAATACAGACTAAGCTGAAATAACACCTTAAAAGTTGCTTGCAACCTTTAAGGTGTTATTTTTAGGTTAGGATGTTAACGAACATGAGGGCGAAGCATATTTCATTTTTTTATTTTTTATTCGTAAAATCGTATCTTTTATTGTTTTTCTTCTTCCTGTACAACATCATCCTCCGACTCATCACCGGAAAGTCTGTGTATGAACTG
>CASDUB010000297.1 GCA_949283905.1 uncultured Lachnospiraceae bacterium
AACTGCTTCATCATCAGGCCATGTTGAGTTCCATGCATAATATACGCCTGCGTTTTCAAAAGCGTCCATACATGGCTCTGTTGTTGTAGGTATCTGAAGCATGTATACAGCGCCCTGTGGCTGTGAAGCTAACTGTGCCTCAACCTGTGATACTACTTTATCAGCTGTAAACTCATTGTTTGTTACATCGAGATTAACTCCATAAAGGTCAGCTGCGTACTGTGTCCATGACTGGATCTCATCGAGAGGATATGCTCCTGCTCCGAATGTATTTGCAGCGATGCTGATTGATCCTGCATCTATAAACGATCCATCAGCTGTTGCAGAACCCTCATCTGTTGCTGAACCTTCTGACGTTGCTGAGCCTTCTGATGTTGTTGATGAATCTGCCGGAGCTTCGTTAGAACCGCATCCTGCGAAAAGTGTTGCAGCCATAACAGATGCTGTGGCAAGTGCTAAAATTCTTTTTTTCATTTTTTCTCTCCTTTTCATTTTTTTATATTCATTCGCATTTACCAAAACGTTCTGTCCTTCAGATTGTTCTGAATTACATTTCGTTCCGGTATACAAATAAATTCCTTTAAATTATACTATCAAATATAAAAATTGTCTTTTACTCATTTTTTATTGTCTTTTTCAACCGGAATTATGCCTGTTAATTACATCATCCATGCTGTAATTTGAAGCCGCTTCCATTATCAGATCCAAGTCTGCATCCGGATTGTATACTTTCAGCCACTTGCAAAACTCTTCTCCGGTAAATGCGTAAATGTTATCCGCCGTGTTCTCAACATACATGGAATAATTTTCAGTATCTTCATTTGAACGAAGAGCCACATGATTATCGCAGATAACAATCTTCTCTTCCGAAAGCGGAGTTCCTGCTACCGCATTTAAGAGCAGCGCAAACGAAAATCCCGGATTAACATACTGACCGGTATAACAGATATCAACATATCCGGCGCTTATATCTTCTGCAATCGTCTCTGTCGCGTCTATAGCGCCTACAACAATCTCGCCAAGTTTTCCTTTACTGTTAAGTCCGTCCAGAACTCCTTCAAGTTTTCCGGTAGCGCCTGAAAGAACTATGATCGCCTCAGTTTCCGGAAAGCTGTCAATAATTATTTCCGCAGACTTTTTTCCGTCGGCGAAATCTTCACAATTGCGGATTTCCGCGAGGATTTCCATTCCATACTCTTCCGCTTTTTCCTTATATCCTTCAGCCACGACGTCAGTAGTGCTGTCACCCGGCGTAGGTCCTATGATCGCTGTTTTTGAAAGTCCTTTTTCATGAAACTCCTGTGCGATACCGCTGCCTGAATCGTAATTATTTTCAACGGTACGCCCGACATAATATTCGGAATTATCCAGGACATTTAAAATGTCCTGATCCATTATGTCGCGGCTGTACTGAACCCAAAACACCTCTGCGGCATCGCATATCTGAGCGATATCTATCAATGAATCTTCGCCGAAGTTGCAGTACAGGATACCGTCGCAGCCCTCCGCGATAAGATTCTCAACCGACCCTATCTGTGCTTCCGACGAAAAAGCTCCTACATCACTGATAAGCTCTACGCCCGCCGCGTCCGCTAATGTTTCCAGATAATCATACATTGTTCCGAAAAGTCCGTCGTCAACTAAAAGCGTCATACCGATTTTCTTTCCTTCAAGACTGCCGGTTGTATTCACAGTTTCAGTTTCTTCTTTTGCGCTGCAGCCTGCAAATAACGTGGAGATGATCGCGGCGGCAGCTAATAAACCGACACCGGTCTTCTTCGTAAATTTCATCTGTCTTTCTCCCTGCATCACCCTTCTGAAATTGTATGCTGTGAAATTATAAAATAATTATAAATTCTCTTCTTCTCTTCCAAAACAGTAAAATTCTACTTTTTTGTGTAAAATACGATTGAATTTGTGTTTTTTCACTCTACGGTGTCATATTCTTGACACTTTTTCATATAAAATATACAATTACAAAAGGAAATATTCTGCTACTACAGTTCTAAATATATCACAAACTTGCTATTTTTTCGAGGTGTTTCATGTATTCTGTTATGATTGTTGACGATGACCGCATAGTTTCGGACGATCTTTCTACGCTTCTGAATTGGGAGCAATACGGTTTTTCCATTCAGACAATAAAGAGCAACGGCCTTCGCGCATTGGAAGCTCTTGCCGAAAAACAGCCTGATGTCATTTTTACCGATATAAAGATGCCTGCTATGGATGGTATCGAACTTTTAAAATCCGTTCGGAAAAGTTATCCGGATATCGTAGTAGTTATGATGTCATCCTATTCGGAATTTTCCTATGCAAAAGAAGCAATCACATACGGATGCTTTGATTACATTTTAAAAGATGAACTGAGCAAGGATACTCTTGCCCAGCTGCTGGATAAAATCAAAAATCATTTGGAATCGATTCATTCAGCTGCAAATTCCGCATTGGAACAGCAGCTCAAAGAACTG
>CASDUB010000298.1 GCA_949283905.1 uncultured Lachnospiraceae bacterium
GCATTGAACTGTCCGTAGTTTGTTACTGTGTGACCATGTTTCTCCGCAACTTTTTTAAGAATCGGATAAACGATCTCATTTTTAGCACATGTGCTGTATTCCATTACTAATGCGATTTCCATAGGTCTTTCTCTCCTTGAAATAATTTTTTTGATGTGATTATGTTATCACGATTATCATCCAAATACCATTACAATCTTGTCATTTTTATATAAATATGCACCATTTTTTTATTTTGTTTCAGAGCCGATCCTGCATAATGCAAAACCGGCCCCAAAGATATAATAGTATTTATTTATAAATCAAAGATTGTTGATGGCTTTTCCGTTCCATCCTGCCATGAAAGCTTCTCCGATAGCTTCGCTTACTGTAGGATGAGCGTGGATCGTATGAATGATCTCTTCAGCCGTAAGCTCGTTTGTGATCGCTGCAGACATCTCTCCGATCATCTCTGTCGCACGGTCAGCGTAAATATGAACGCCGAGGATCTCTCCCGTGTCACCGTCAAGGATGACTTTTGCCATACCGTCGTCAGCGCCTGCGATAAGTGATTTGCCGTTGGCCATCATCGGGAATCTTCCGACTTTTACATTATCGCATACTTCTTTTGCTTTTTCTTCCGTAAGACCGATAGCAGAGATTTCAGGATTGATATAGATACATGACGGGATCTTATCGTAATCCATCTCGCCGTGCTCGCCTAAGATATCCGCTACAGCTACCATACCTTCATGGGAAGCTGTGTGGGCAAGCATTATTTTTCCGTTTACATCGCCGATTGCGTAGATGTTAGGGATATTTGTTCTGCATACTTCGTCAACAGCAATAGCTCTCTTGTTGAACTCGATGCCGATGCCTTCCGCATTGAGTCCTTCTGTGTTAGGAATACGTCCTACAGCCATAAGAACCGCGTCTGCAGCTACATCCATCTCTTTGCCGTCGAGTTCGAAGTATACGTGATTGTCTTTTACTGATTTAACTTTTGCGCCAAGGTTAAATACGATACCGTCTTTCTCCATCTTCTTCTGAGCGAGAGCAGAGATCTCTTTATCAACCATAGGGATGATATGATCCATAAGCTCAAGAACGGTAACTTTTGCGCCTAATTTATTTAAAAGGTAAGCAAACTCTACGCCGATAACTCCGCCGCCGATAACAGCTACTGTTTCCGGTACGTGGTCAAGGTCAAGTGCTTCATTGCTTGTAAGGATGTTGTTCTCACCCTCTAAAGCAATGAATGGAGGCATAAATACACTTGAACCTGTGGCAATAATAATGTTTGCTGAAGTAATCTCTTTATCGCCGACTTTAACTGTATGAGCGTCAACTAAAGAACCTTTGCCGTTTTCGATAGTTACCTTGTTGGCTTTGAGAAGAACCTGTACGCCGCCTGTAAGTCTGTTTACTACAGCTGTTTTTCTCTTCTGGAGTTCTTTCATATCAACGCCTACTTTGTCAGCGTCAACGCCTGTTACGGCAAATTTTGAAGCTTCTTTTATCTCTGAGATGATATCAGCTGTGTGGATCATGACTTTTGTAGGGATGCATCCTACGTTAAGGCATGTTCCGCCAAAGTATTTCTCTTCAACGATAGCTGTCTTAAGACCCATCTGAGCAGCCTTGATAGCCGTCTCGTATCCTCCCGGACCTGAGCCGATTACTACTACGTCATAGTCGTATTCGTCAGCATCTTCAGCAGGAGATGCTGCAGGAGTCTCGTCGATATCCTCATCGTCGAGATCATCAAGTCCGTCGTCCTGTTTGTCAGCTACTTCAAGCTGTTTGTGGTTCTTAAGAGCCGCTTCTGCGTCTTCTCCCGGCTCCCCGATTACGCAGACAGGAGTAAGTACAGGAACAGTAACTTCCGGCTCAAGAGCGATCTTAAGAAGTGTTCCGGATGCGCTTGACTCTACAGTTACTACTGATTTATCTGTATGAACATCAAATAATGCCTCTCCTCTTTCTACAGTATCGCCTTCGGCTTTGAGCCATGCAGCGATAGCGCCTGTATCCTGAGTATATCCGAGTTTAGGCATAACTATTACTTTTGCCATTACTGTCTCCTCCTAATTACATAAGAATCTTAATAGGATTCTCAAGAAGCTCTTTAAAGTACTCTACAAACTGTGATGCAAGAAGTCCGTCGATAATTCTGTGGTCAACAGAAAGCTGAACGTTCATCATAGGTCTGATTACGATTGTATCGTTTCCGTCAGCGTCAGGCATAACTACAGGAGTCTTTCTTACTGAGCTGATTGAAAGGATACCTGCTTCAGGCGGGTTGATGATAGCCGTGAAGTTTCCGATACCGAACATTCCGAGGTTTGAAATAGAGAATGTTCCGCCTGAGTACTCATCCATAGCAAGACGTCCTGCCTGTGCTCTTGATACAAGATCTCTTGTCTCAGAAGCGATCTCTGAAAGTGTTTTGCTCTGAGCGTTCTTAACTACAGGAACGATAAGACCGTTGTCTCCGGCTACCGCCATACCTACGTTTGTGCTCTTGTATGTAATTACCTGATCTCCCTGAAGTGAAGAGTTCATCTCCGGGAATTTTACGAGACATTTAGAAGCTGCTTTGATAAAGAGATCCGATGCAGCGATCTTAACATCGCCCATATCGTTGATCATCTTTCTGAATGCAAAGAACTCTGTCATGTCGATCGAATCTGTAAAGTAAAGGTGAGGAGCAGTAAACTTGCTCTGTGAAAGTCTGTCGCCGATGATCTTACGAACGCCTGCGTATGGTTTTGTCTCAGCGATCATAAGGTCGTCTTTGCTTTCCGGAGCAGGTGCTGCTGCAGGAGCGGCTGCTTTCTGTGCTGCAGCTGCGGCTTTAACGTCTTTCTTCATAACTTTGCCGTTAACGCCTGTTCCCTTAACAGTTGAAAGATCAACGCCTTCTTTAGCTGCGATCTTCTTAGCCAGAGGTGAAGCCTTAACGTCTTTTTCACAGATGCCGCCTTCGTAGCCTGTGCCCTCGATCTGAGCTACAGAAGCCATATCTATATTGTTTTCCTGAATATATTTTTTAGCTCTCGGTGTGATCTTTAAGTCTTTTACATCAACATCTGCAGGTGCTGCTTCTGTTGTTTCTTCCTCATCAAGATCGTCAAGTCCGTCGTCCTGTTTGTCAGCTACTTCGAGCTGTTTATGATTTTTAAGAGCTGCTTCTGCATCTTCTCCCGGCTCGCCGATTACGCATACCGGCGTAAGTACAGGAACTGTAACTTCCGGCTCGAGAGCGATCTTAAGAAGTGTTCCCGCTGCGCTTGACTCTACAGTTACGACTGATTTATCTGTATGAACATCAAATAATGCCTCTCCTCTTTCTACAGTGTCGCCTTCGGCTTTGAGCCATGCAGCGATAGCGCCTGTATCCTGAGTATATCCGAGTTTAGGCATAACTATTACTTTTGCCATTGAAATTTCCTCCTAATTAATGATTAAAGAAGCTGTTTCATTGCTTTGAGCATTGTCTTCTCTGTAGGAACAAAAAGTTTCTCAAGAGCAGGGCTGAATGGAACAGGACAGTTTGGTGCGCAGTGACGCATGATA
>CASDUB010000299.1 GCA_949283905.1 uncultured Lachnospiraceae bacterium
TTTGGCGCAATGACAGCTAAGAAGGGAGAATAACAGTGGCAGATATTAATCTTCTTGTAATTAACCCGGGTTCAACATCCACAAAGATCTCTATATTCGAAAATGGAAAAGAAATCGAGAGAAAAAATCTCACACATTCAGCGGAAGAAGTAGGAAAATATCCTATAGCTACAGATCAGTCGGCGTTCAGACAGGCTGAAGTAGAAAAATTCCTTGCTGAGACAGGTTATGATACATCAAAATTTACAGCCATTGCATGCCGAGGCGGTTCACTTCCTCCGTGTCATATGGGAGCATATGTAGTAAACGAAGAAATGATAGACGTTCTTTGCCACAGACCTTCGGGACAGCATGCGTCAAGCTGCGCTGCAGTTATCGGATACAACATGGCTAAGAAGCTTGGCATTAAAGCTTATATCTATGACGGAAACTGCGCCGATGAGATGGATCCTAAAGCAAGAATCTCAGGAAACCCGCTCGTTGAAAAATGGAGCATGGGCCACTTCCTCAATACAAAAGCAGTAGGACGTATCTATGCTGAGAAGATCGGCAAAAAATACGAGGATCTCAATCTTATCATCGTTCATACAGGCGGCGGAATCTCTATCGGACTTCATAAAAAAGGCGTTATCGTAGACGTTGCTTCTGATGAAGACGGAGCTATGTCACCTGAGCGTTCAGGCGGACTTCCTTCAGTAGGCTGGGCAAGAGTATGCGCTTCAGGCAAATATACAGAGGAAGAACTTTGCGCTATGGTACGCGGTAAGGGAGGACTTACGGCATATCTCGGAACAAATGACGTGCGTGAAGTTGAAAGACGTATCAACGACGGCGATGAATACGCAAAACTTATCTATGACGCAATGGTTTACAAAGTAGCTAAATGGGTAGGCGCTATGGCGGCTGCCGCAGCTGAAAAGATCGACGCGATCATAATCACAGGCGGTATCGCTCATTCACAGATGTTCACATCAAGCGTTATCAAACACGTAGAATTTATCGCTCCGGTTGACATCATTCCGGGTGAATTTGAGATGGAAGCTCTTGCAGCAGGCGTTACAAGAGTACTTAAAGGCGAGGAAATCGCAAGAGAATACAGAGAGGACGAAAAAATCAGATGAAAGAAGCAGTAATTATTTCAGCAGCCAGAACTCCTGTCGGCAGATGCCGCGGCGTGCTTGCAAGCGTAAGCGCAGGTGACCTCGGAGCTATCGCTATCAAAGAAGCAGTTAAAAGAGCAGGGGTTAAACCTGAAGATATCGAAGACGTAATCTTCGGTAACCTTGCAAATGCGGCATTTACAAATATCGCAAGATACTGTTCTATCAAAGCAGGTCTCGGAATCGAAGTTCCTGCATTTACTATCGACAGACAGTGCTCATCAGGATTAAATGCTATCGCACTTGCGGCTATGATGATTGAGTCAGGCCATGGCGAATGCTTTGTTGCAGGCGGCGTTGAGACAGACTCTTCAAGACCATATTTCATGGAGAAACCTACACAGGCTTATCAGGTTGCAGCTCCTAAATTCCTCGCTCCTGCAACAGGACCGGAAGGATACAATTTCCCAATGGGTATCACGGCTGAAAATATTTGTGACAGATGGGGATTTACAAGAGAGCAGTGCGATGCGTTTGCAGTAGAGAGCCACAGAAAAGCTGCAAAAGCATGGGCTGAAGGAAAGTTTGATTCACAGATCGTTCCTGTAGAAGTTGTTGACAGAAAAGGAAACGTAACTGTAGTTAAACAGGATGAGTGCTTCAGACCTGAGTGCTCAATGGAAACTCTTGCAAAACTTAAACCGGCGTTCATCAAAGACGGACGTATTACAGCAGGAACAAGCTCACCTATGAGCGACGGAAGCGGTGCTGTAGTAGTTATGGAAAAAGAAAGAGCCATCAGAGAAGGCAAAAAGATCTGGGCTTATGTAAGAGATTTCGAAGTTACAGGCGTAGATCCTTCTATCATGGGAATCGGACCTGTAAGCGCAATCAGAAAACTCCTTAAGAAGACAAACCTTACATTAGATGATATCGATCTTATCGAGCTTAACGAGGCATTTGCTTCACAGTCGCTTGCATGCGTTCAGGAGCTTGGTCTTGATATGGACAAAGTTAACGTAAACGGAGGCGCTCTTGCACTCGGACATCCTCTTGCAGGAACAGGCGCTATCCTTACAACAAAACTTGTTTATGAGATGGAAGCAAGAAAATCAAGATACGGAATCGTAGCATTCTGTATGGCAGGCGGACAGGGCGCAGCAGCTCTCTTCGAAAGACCACAGGACTAAACGATCGATAATTTGAAATAATCAGAAGTAAAAAAGGAGATATACAGTTATGAGAATCAATCCACTTGAGAATGTAACAGAGTATAAACCGGCAGGTCATTATGATATGAGATGCTACAGACTTCAGGGAAAAGGAGATGAAGGCGAGTGCGTAGACTTCACACTTGGACTTTCATATTTCCTTCCGGGAGCATACACAGATTATAATGCAGCAGGAGTTGAACTTACATACTGTGTAACAGAAGGCGAGCTTACACTCAGAACAGAGGAAGGCGTTCGCAAGATGCACAAA